>DATMAF010000323.1:0-4287 GCA_035560315.1 Terriglobia bacterium
TCCCGCCGCCAAAGAGAAGCTGCGTGGCAAAATTGTGCTGGTGGGAGTTACGGCGCAGGGCTCGGGCGACAGTCTGTTCACGCCGCTCTCGGCCGGCGGCATCCCCATGCCGGGGGTGGAGATCCACGCCAATATTCTGCACACTCTGATGACCGCAAGCTACCTCCGGCGCGTCAGCGAGACCAAGGAAGTGCTGGGGTTGCTGGCCGTCATCTTGGCGACCCTGTGGGTGCTGGTGCGGCTGCGGGGGGTGTGGCAGTGGGCCTGGTTTCTGGCAATGGCGCTCTTCGTTCTGGCGGCTCCCTACGGGCGGTTCCTGGAAGGCGAGGTTTGGCCCGGCTTCACGCTGCTGGCTGCCTTTGGCACTTCGCTGCTGGCGGGAGAGGCGTTCCAGATTCTGGCGGCGCGAAAGAGCCTCGAGGAATCGGAACGGAAGCGCCGGCAGTCGCAGCAGCGCTTTGCGATGGCGGCCCATGAGATGCGCACGCCGCTCGCCTCCATCCAGGCCTCCAGCGACCTGCTGGCAAACTACCCCCTGGATGATGCCCGGCGCGGCCAGATGATGCGCCTGCTCTATGAGGAGTCGCAGCGCCTGGGCCGGCTGGTGGAGCGATTCCTCAGCGTGGAGCGGCTGGAGGCCGGAGAGATGGAGCTGCGCCGCGAGCCGGTGGAGCTCACCACGCTGATCTCCTCCGTGGTGGACCGGCTGCGCCCCGTGGCGGAACGCAAGGGAGTCGCACTCGTCGCGGAGGCGGGAGCACCCCTCGAACTCGCCGGAGACCTCGAACTGCTGGAGTTCGCTATCTCCAACCTGGTGACCAACGCCGTGAAGTACAGCCCCGCCGGAACCCAGGTGCGTGTGCGCGCAGACCGGCGGGGCCGGAACGCCGGCATTCATGTGGCCGACAGCGGGCCCGGCATGACCCCGGAGGAGAGCCGGCGCATCTTTGACCGGTTTTATCGAACCTCCTCGGCGGAGAAGTCCGAAAACCCCGGCTTTGGTTTGGGACTGGCCATCGCCCGCGAGATCGCGGTGCATCATGGCGGAGACATTCGCGTGGAAAGCTCCCCGGGAGCCGGTTCGCGCTTCAGCATTCTGCTGCCTCTGCCCGTCTCCGCGGAAACCTCCCGGACGGTAACGCCGTGACCGCGCCAGCAAACCAGGGCGACAAGCTGCCGCTGCTGGTGGTCGAGGACGATCCGGCCTTTGCAACGACGCTGCTGGCGCTGCTGGAATCGCAGGGCTACGCCGTGGAGGTGGCCCACTCCAGCGCAGAGGCATTGGAGCGGCTGGCGCAGCGCTCCTTTCCCATCGTTGTCTCGGACATCTATCTGGACCAGCGCACCGGCCTGGACATCCTGCGCCGGGCGCGGGCCGTGGAGCCGCGCTGCGCGGTAATTCTGATCACCGGCAAGGGCTCGCTCGACACCGTGCTGGAAGCCACGCGGGAGGGAGCCTTCGACTACCTGGCAAAGCCCTTCCCGCTCGACCGGCTGGCGCGGACGGTTGCCAACGCCGCCGTCGCCTGGCGCGAATCCGGCGGCGACGAGACTGCCGAAACGGATCCGGACGCCTCGGCGCTGGTGGGGAACTCTCCGGCCATGGTGGAGGTCTACAAGTTCATCTCGCGCGTCGCCGATGCCGACAGCACCGTGCTGCTGCAGGGCGAGACCGGCACCGGCAAGGAGCGCGTGGCGCGGATGATCCACGAGCGCGGAGCCAGGCGCAAGAACCGCTTCGTGGTGGTGGACTGCGGCGCGCTTCCGGCGGCGCTGCTGGAGGCCGAGCTGTTTGGCGCGCTGCGCGGCGCCTATACCGGGGCGGACCGCGACCGCACCGGGCTGTTCGAGAGCGCCGACGGCGGCACGGTCTTTCTCGACGAGATCGGGGAGATGGAACTCGGCTTCCAGCAGCGGTTGCTGCGCTTTCTTCAGGAGCGGGAGGTGCGGCCGCTGGGCGGGACTACGGCGCGCAAGGTGGATGTGCGCGTGATCGCGGCCAGCAACCGCGACCTGCGCCAGATGGTCGCCGAGAAAAAATTTCGCGAGGACCTGTGGTACCGCTTGCAGGTGGCCTGCCTGACGCTGGCGCCGCTGCGCGAGCGGCGCCAGGACATCCCGCTGCTGATCGGACACTTCCTGGCGGCGCAGCGGCGGCGGCTGGGGAAAACGCTGCGCCTGAGCGATGCGTCCATGAACGCGGCGCTGCAATATTCCTGGCCGGGCAATGTGCGGCAGTTGCAAAACCTCATTGAGCGGCTGGCGATCCTGAACCCGGGGCCGGTGGTGGAAGAGGCGGCCTTCGCGGAGGCGCTGGCGGCGCTCGATCCGGGACCGGCGGCGCGGGCGGCCCGCCAGGACCGCACGAACGAGTCGCTTTCGGGCATAGAAGAAGAACACATTCGCCGGGTGCTGGAAGCCACGCGCGGCAACAAGACCCGCGCGGCGGAGATTCTGGGGATCGAGCGCAAGACGCTTTACCGGAAACTGGAGCGCATGAAGGGCGAGTCATTCTGACACGCGGCGGGTCATTGCTCCCCGACGGCGACACAGTGTTCCAGCACTGCTGCTCCTCCACCTCATTGCAGAGCAATGGCTTGCAAGGAACAGCCGGTTGGCTTCCCGCTTGCTATACCAAGGGTGGTTCAAAACAAACGGTTAGCCACCTGGTTGGCTGCTCGGGAGGACGAAAGGGGTGCTCTCCCTGACAGATGCGGACCCGAGCCGCCAGCCCGGTGGCATTTTTTTGCCTGCTAGCAGCCGCAACACACGCCATTGCGTGGCAGTGCTAGACTGGCCACATGCGGATTGCCTTCTTTGAAATCAATGATTGGGAGATTCCTCACCTCCAGGAGAAGCTCGCCGGACACGAGCTCAGCTTCCACGCCGGCAAGGCGCACGAGGCCGACCTGAAACCGCTTCAGGATGCCGAGGTGCTTTCCGTCTTCATCTATTCGCAGGTCAACGCCCGGGTTCTCTCCGCCCTCCCCAGGCTGCGGCTCATCGCCACGCGCTCGACGGGTTACGATCATGTGGACCTCGCGGCCTGCGAGGAGCGCGGCGTGGCCGTCGCCAACGTGCCCAGCTACGGCGAGAACACCGTGGCGGAGCACACCTTCGCGCTGATCCTGGCGCTCTCGCGGCACATTCACAAGTCCTACATGCGCGTGGCGCAGGGAAACCTGTCGCGCGAGGGGCTGACCGGCTTCGACCTGAAGGGAAAGACCATCGGAGTGATCGGGGCGGGCCGCATCGGCCTGCACGTGGTCAAGTACGCGCGCGGCTTTGGCATGGAGGTCCTGGTCTCGGACGTTCGCCAGGACTCGTTCCTGGCGGAATTGCTCAGCTTCCGCTACGTTTCGGTGGAGGAGTTGCTGGCGAGTTCCCACATCATTACGCTGCACATGCCCTATTCAGAAAAAACGCATCACTTTCTGAACAAAGAGCGCATGAGGCTGATCCGCAAAGGGGCGCTGCTCATCAACACCGCGCGCGGCGGGCTGGTGGACACCGACGCGCTGCTGGCGGCATTGAACGACGGCACGCTGGCGGGCGCGGGGCTGGACGTGATCGAGGGCGAGCAGTACATCGCCGACGAGCAGGAGATGCTGCGCTCGGATCACCCCGCCGAGGTGCTGCGCCAGGTCGTCCGGGACCACATCCTGCTGCGGCACGAGAACGTGGTCTTCACGCCTCACAACGCCTTCAACAGCCGCGAGGCGCTGCGGCGCATTCTCGACACCACCGCCGAAAACATTCAGGAATTTCTCCGGGGCGCGGCCAGGAATCTGGTGCGTTGAAGGGCGCGGGTCAGAACGGATGCTCGAAGCTGAGGTAAACCAGCACCGCCGTTTCGCCGCTGCTGGGCCCTGCCCCGAATGCCACCCCCAGGCCGGGCACAATCTGCAAGCCGTTGCGGAAGTCATGCGCCCAGCGCACCGCCGGGGCGACGAACAGGCTGTGCGAAAACGAAGCGCGGCCTGGCTCCGGGACGGCGCCCTGGCCGCTCCAGAGAGTTTCCAGCAGCACGTTGAAGCGCGGATGAGCCAGCCAGACGAAGCTCTGGCCAAGGGTAAATCCTGCGACCGATCCTTCCTCGCCAGAACGGTTCTTCGCGCTGGGAGTGATGGTGCCGCCGGCGTTGAGATGCGCCACCCATCGCGGCGCCAGGACGATGCTGGCGGGCAGGTTGGCTTGCAGCGAGGTTCCGCCGAAGCCGCGCTCTTGATCCGAGTCACCGGTGGGAAGCAGCAGGCTGAAGCGGGGCGCAAAGGCCAGCCGGCTCTC
>DATMAF010000324.1:0-3713 GCA_035560315.1 Terriglobia bacterium
TCGCCGTTCCTGTTCTACACTCGATACGGACGGGGATTTTGGGGGCGAGGAACAGCGATGCCATCGGAGTGGAATTTTCCCGGAGAGATTGTCTGGCGGCCTGCCCGGGAGCAGGCCGAAGCAAGTCGCCTGGCCGCTTTCATGAAGGCGCACGGGATTGCTTCCTTCGAGGAACTGCTGCGGCGCTCCACCGAAGATCTGGAATGGTTTTGGGAAGCGGTGCTGCGGGATTTGGGGATCCGGTTTACGACGCCCTATCGCCGCATCCTCGATCTGTCGGCGGGCGATCCTTGGGCGCGGTGGTGCGTCGGCGGGCGCATGAACATTGTGCCGAACTGCCTGGAGCGATGGATCGGCACCCCCACCGAACACAAGGCAGCGGTCCGCTGGGAAGGCGAAGAGGGAGCGGTGCGGACGCTCCGCTACGGGGAGTTGCACCAGGAGGTCTGCCGTCTGGCTGGGGCCCTGCGCCGCCGCGGAATTCGCAAGGGCGACGTCGTCGGCCTGTTCCTCCCCATGACGCCGGAGATCGCCGTGGCGCTGTTTGCGATTGCGCGCATCGGCGCCATCGTGCTGCCGCTGTTTTCCGGCTACGGGCCGGAAGCCGTCGCCTCGCGGCTTGGTACCGCCGGCGCCAGAGCCTTGTTTACCGCCGACGGATTCTACCGCCGGGGGCAGACCGTGGCCCTGAAGGAAGTTGCCGACCAAGCCGCCGCGCGCACGCCCTCGCTGGAAACGATGATCGTCCTGCGGCGCACCGGCGCGCCCATCCCCTGGACCGCCGGGCGCGATCATTGGTGGCACGAACTGGCCGCTTCTCTCTCCCCGGACGATCCCCAGGCCGCCTGTGAGATCACGGAAGCCGAGGACATCCTGATGCTGCTGTTCACCTCCGGCACCACCGGCCAGCCCAAGGCGGCGGTGCATACGCACTGCGGCTTTCCCATCAAAGCGGCCCAGGACATGGCGCACTGCCTTGATGTCCGGGCCTCGGACACCGTCTACTGGGTCACCGATATGGGCTGGATGATGGGCCCGTGGCTGGTCTTTGGGGCGGCGCTGCTGGGGGCAACCATGCTCTTCTATGACGGCGCCCCGGATCACCCCGGTCCCGGCCGCCTCTGGAGCCTGGTGGAGCGCCACGGCGTCTCCGTGCTGGGCCTCTCGCCGACGCTCGTGCGCCTGCTGATGCAGCACGGGGAAGCGCCCCTGCGGCAGCACAATCTCTCCTCGCTGCGCGTCCTGGGCTCTACCGGCGAGCCGTGGAATCCCGACCCCTGGCTGTGGCTCTTTGAGAACGCAGGCGGGAGGCGACTGCCGATCCTGAACTATTCCGGAGGGACGGAGACCTCCGGCGGAATCCTTTCCGGCAACATGCTGCTGCCGCTGAAACCCACGGCGTTCTCCGGACCGGTGCCGGGAATGGCGGCCGATGTGCTGGATGAGCGAGGGCAGCCGGTCCGGGGTCAGGTGGGCGAGCTGGTGATCCGCCGCCCGTGGATCGGCATGACCCGCGGCTTTTGGAAGGAGCCGGAGCGCTACCTGGAGACGTACTGGTCGCGCTTCCCCGGCGTGTGGACGCACGGCGACTGGGCCGCCGTGGATTCCGATGGCTTGTGGTACATCCTGGGGCGCTCCGATGACACCATCAAAGTGGCCGGCAAACGGCTGGGGCCGGCGGAGGTCGAATCCATCCTGGTGGGGCACGAAGCCGTGGTGGAAGCCGCCTGCGTGGGAGTGCCCGACCCGCTCAAGGGAGAGGAAATTGTCTGTTTTTGTGTGTTGCGCCCCGGCGTCGCGGGCGGGGCGGCCCTTCAGGAGCAACTCCGCGAGATGGTCGCCGCCCGGTTGAGCAAAACGTTGAAGCCCCGGCAGGTGCTCTTTGTGCGCGACCTGCCGAGAACCCGCAATGCCAAGCTGATGCGCCGCGTGGTTCGGGCAGCGTTTCTCGGCGAGCCGGCAGGCGATCTTTCTTCCCTGGAGAACCCGGCAGCAGTCGAGGAAATCCGCCGCGCCCGGGAGGGAGGCCAAGCGCGGGCCGCTACGGCTGCGGCGGAATGAAAGCCAACGAGCGGGAAAACAGCCAGCAGAAAAAGAACACGATCGGGATGTGCAGGACGAGTTGCAACATGCTGTATCCCACCAGGTCGCGGGCGCGAAGCTTCACAATCCCCAGCAGCGGCAGCATGAAAAAGGGGTTGAATAAGTTCGGCAGGGCCTCTGCCGCGTTATAGATTTGGACGACCCACCCCAGGTGAATGCGGTGCTCGACTGCGGCCGCGAGCACATAGGGCGCCTCGATCACCCACTTGCTCCCGCCGGAGGGAATGAATACCCCCAGCAGGGCGGAGTAGGCGGCCACCAGCAGCGCGTAGGTGTCCGGCGTGCTGAGGGAAACAAACAGCCGCGCCGCCTTTTCGGAAAGACCGGTGCCGGCGATCATGCCGAAGATCATGGCGTAGAAAGGATATTGGATCAGCACGCCGCCGACGCCCGGCATGGAGTCCGCTACGGCGCGGACAAAGTTTCTGGGCCGCCACTGAAGCGCCAGGCCGAGGGCCAGGAAGATCAGGTTGTAGGTATTGAGGTCCAGCGCCGCCAGCGCCCCCTGCGGCGACGTGAAAAACAGGTGCACCAGATAGCCGCCCAGCATCGCCGCAACCATCAGCGGCAGGATTGGGCTGTGCTCCAGGTACTCGCCGGGGCGGGCGGGGGCGGCGCATTCGCGGCCCGGAACCTCGAACCGAATGCCGTATTGCTCCGCCGTGCGGGCGTTCTCCGCCGCTGGCGCGGAGAGATAGGCGATGAGAACGGAGGAGGCCACCAACACTGCTGTGGTCGCGATGCTGGGCCAGAGAAAGATGGTTTGCGTCAGGGGGATCAGGCCGCTGATGTTTCGCAGCGCGGGAGGCAAGGAACTCTCTGTGGCCATCAGCATGGCCGCGGAGGAAGACAGCCCCATGGCCCAGACGCTCCCCAGGCCCAGGTAGCCGGCGGCGGCGGCGGCGCGGTAATCCAGCCCCTTGAGGCGCTGCGCCAGCTCGCGCACCAGGAAGGCGCTGAAGATCAGACTGAGTCCCCAGGAAACCAGCGAGGTCATCATCGACAGCAGAGCCGTCAGCGCCACCGCCCCGCGGGGCGACTTCGGCCACTGCGCCACGCGCTGAATGGCTCGATAGACCGGAGGGCTGGAAGAAACCACATAGCCGCCAATGATGATCATCACCATCTGCATGGTGAAGGGGACCAGCGCCCAGAAACTATTGCCTCCCTGAAGGACGAGTTCGGCGGGACTTTCGCCGGCCAGCACCCCGATGGCGAAGACAGCCACCACCCCGAGAAAAGCGAACACCAGCGGATCGGGAAACCAGCGTTCGCTCCAGTTGGCCAAGGCCGTCCCCACACGGGCCAGGGGGCCTTCGGCGAGCGAGCGGGCATCGTTCTGCGGCGCCAAATCATTCATGCAGTATCTCTCAGGACACCCGCGGTCCGCCCCGATCAGCGGCGCCTCCGTCGGAGGCAAGCGACGGCCGCACTATAGCATACCGGCAGTGCCGGGCGGCCGCTCCCGCAACTCACAGGACACAGCAACGCATCCGGGCAGTGGTTGACAACATCCAATAGGCAAGCGGTAGAATAAGCATGTAATGGATTGTCCCGGTACGGAGCCGGGCGCAACTTCAGCGAGCGCCCTGTAGGGCTCGGGCCGTGGA
>DATMAF010000325.1:0-3715 GCA_035560315.1 Terriglobia bacterium
GTTTCCCCGCCGGCACGCGGCGGTTTTTCCGATGCCGGCCGGCGGGCCGGTTCGAACGCGCTTGCCGGTTCCGGAAAAGCGATCACGTTCGGGGGCGGTTCCTCCGCAAGGGGAAGCGCTGCGGTGCGATGTTCCTGCCGGGCGCGGAATCGCTGGACCCGGCTCTGCAATTGCTGCCTTACGTGGTGCGGCAGCGCCGCCGGGCGCGGCGCCGCCGGCCGCCCGGGGCGGGACAGCCGCGCCGGCGACCCGGAGGCATTGGCGGCCTCCCGGCTCAGCGGCGGAAGAACTTCCGCCGCTGCCCGGCGGGACGGACCCAGCGCCTCCAACCGGCGGCCGCATTTCGCGCAGCGAATCTCCCATTCCCCATTCGGATTTCCGCAGGCCGGGCAGGCGGCCCAATGACCTGAGCGTGCAACTTCCATCTGGATCCCTCGCCGTCCGTTTCTTCCTTGGTTTCGCAGCTACCCTGACAGCCCCATTCGTGGCGTGATACTCTGAGCCAATGGGGCGGTTATTCGTCTGCACTGCGGTCCCGTGGGATGTGGCAGCCGCACGACTATTGTGCCTGAGCGCATTGCTGCTGCGGTCTGCCTTTTTCGGTTCGGAGTCGGCGGCGCAGGTGCCTAATCCGCTACAGGCGGTAGGATCGCCGGAGACGGTCGAAATGCGGGCCGACGCCCAGGAGCGCGACGGGGACCGTTACCGGCTGCGGGGCCATGTGGAAATTGCCTACGGGGCAATGTTGCTGACCGCCGACGAGGCGGAATACGATGCCTCGACCGGCGAGCTGACGGCCAGCGGCGCAGTGCATTTCACGGAGAAACGCCAGCAGGCCAGCATTCGCGCGCGCCGTGCCCGGTACAATCTCCGGCAGGCCACCGGGCATTTTGAGGAGGTCGAAGGCAGTATCGGCGGAACGGTGTCTTCCGGCGCGACGTCGCTGACCACGACCAATCCCTACTACTTCCAAGCCCGGAGCGTGGAGCGCATCGAAGAAGAAACCTACCGGGTTTATGACGGCACCATCACCGTGTGCGCGCCGCCCCGCCCGACCTGGACGTTCTCCGCTCCGGTTGCCACCATCCGCACCGGCTCCAGCGTGCGGATCCAGCACGCCCAACTGCGCATCCTGGGGTTTCCGGTTTTTTATCTGCCTTATGTCTATCGCTCGCTGGGGCGGATTCCCCGCACCACCGGTTTGCTGATGCCCACGCTGGGCAACAATTCCCGCCTGGGGATCGTGTTGGGCGATTCTTTTTACTGGGCCATCAACCGCAGCATGGACGCCGAGATTGGGGCGGAATACCTGAGCAAGCGGGGCTGGTCGCAGCAGGGAACTTTCCGCATGCGGCCGACCGCCGCCAGCTATTTGACGCTCTCCTATTACGGGGTGTCGGATCGCGGCTTTGGACCGCAAAAGGAAGACCAGGGGGGACGCACCGCGCGGGCGGAAGGCGTGGCGCTGCTTCCCGGAGGCTTCCGCGGCGTCGTGGACTACAATTACCTCAGCTCCCTGACCTTCCGGGAGGCCTTCGCCCAGACCTATACCGAAGCGGTGAACTCAGAAATCCACAGCGCCGGCTTTCTGTCGCGCAACGCCGGCTGGCTGCAAAGCAACATCCTGTTCTCGCAGATCAAGAACTTTCAGAGCCGCCAGCCGGGAGACAACGTGCAGTTGCGTATCCTGCCCTCGGTGGAACTGAACAGCACCGACCGGCCCTTATGGGAGGGGGCGCCGCTGTGGATTTCTTGGGAGAGTTCGGCCGGCTGGATTAGCCGCAAGGAGCCCGCCGCGGAGGCGCAAGGCCAATTGCGCACCACCTTCTTTGAGCGGCTGGAGTTCCACCCCCAACTGACGCTGCCGCTCCGCTGGCGGGCTTTTCGGCTCACCCCGGCACTGAGCTTTCGGGCGACCCATTACGGCGCCGGCCGGCAACCGGGCAGCAGCCGCGGCATGTCCGCCCAGAGCTGGCAGCGCGGTGTGCCCACCTTTTCCGTGGAGTGGATCCTGCCACCACTGGCCAAGCTCTACCAGGGCGCCGGCGCGCTATACGCCGGTCCGTTCCGGCATGTCATCGAGCCGCGGCTGACCTTCCGGTACGTCAACGACGTGGGAGAGCGCAGCCGGGTGCTTCTGTTTGACGTTCCTGACCTGGCGGCCAACACGCGGGAACTGGAGTTTTCTCTCACCAACCGGATTCTCGTGAAAGGAGACGGGACCGGCGCGCGGGAAGCGTTGGCCTGGGAGCTGAAACAACAATACTACTTTGATCCCGCCTTCGGAGGCGCATTGATCGCCGGGCAGCGGAACGTGCTGCCCTCCAGCCTGCTGCTCAGCGGACACGCCTATCTGGATGGCCCCCGCCGCTTCTCGCCGGTGGTCTCGCTGCTGCGCTTCCATCCTTCCGGACACTACGATGTGGAGTTCCGGCAGGACTACGATCCCCTGCGACATCGCTTCGTTCAGGGAGGCTTGACGGGAAACGCCCGGCTGGGAGAGGCCTTTCTTTCGGTGAACCATACCTTTGTGCGCAGTTCGCCGGCGCTGGCGGCGCCGTCCCATCAGGTGGGCTTCAACGTCGGCTACGGAAACATGTTGCGGCGGGGATGGAATGCCGTCTTCGCAGGTTCTTACGACGTCCGCGGGGGGTTCATGCAATTCACCGCCGTGCAAGCCAGCTACAACAACGATTGCTGTGGCGTCAGCTTTGAATACCGCCGCTTCGCTCTGGGTCCCACCCGCAATGAGAACCAGTTCCGCATGGCATTTTCGCTCGCCAACGTGGGCACCTTCGGCACGCTGAAAAAACAGGAGCGGCTGTTCTGAGGCCGTCGCGGCAGCAAGCGTTACCGGCTGGCGGCGAGCTGGCGGGACCGCTCCGCCATGGCGGCCGCTTCCTGATCCCGGCCCATCTTGCGATAGATGTCGGCCAGGCTGTCCAGGGGCGCGGCCAGCCGCGCATCCCGCGGCCCATAAACCTTTTCCGCGATGGCCAGAGCGCGGCGCCAGTGTTGCTCGGCGTCGGCGTAGCGCCCGCGCTCCTGATAAAACGTGGCCAGGTTGGTGAGCGTGGTTCCAATGGCGGCGCTGTCGCGGCCAAACACCTTCTCCTGAATGGCGAGGGCGGCCAGGAAATTCTTCTCCGCCTCCCGGGGCTTGTTGGCCTGGGCGTAGAGCAGCGCCAGATTGTTGCGAGCCGTCGCGACATTGGGATGCTCCGGCCCCAGCAGCTTTTCGTAGATGGCGAGCGCCTTGTCAAACAACGGCTCGGCTTTGGCGTACTCGTCTTTGCTGCGGTACATCTCCGCCAGGTTGCTGAGGGTGGCCGCCACCAGCACGTGCTGTTCGCCGTAGGCCGTCTTGTAGATGTTCACGGCGCGCTCGTAGAGCGGTTCGGCGTCCTGGAACTGGTTCTGGGCGGCGTAGAGCAGCGCCAGATTATTCAGCGCCTGGGCCAGATCCGGGTGCTCCGTACCGAGGATTTTTTCCCGCAGCTGGATGGACTGGCGGTAGAGCGGCTCGGCCACACTATAGTTTCCCTGCACGCGCTCCAGTTCCGCCAGGTTATTCAGCGCCGCCGCCACCATGGTGTTTTCCTGCCCCATGGTTTCCTCGGCCATTTTGATGGCGCGCTGATACAGCGGTCTGGCTTCCTCGAACTGTCCCAGGACTCGATGCACTTCCGCCAGGTTGTTCATGCTGGAGGCGACG
>DATMAF010000326.1:0-4749 GCA_035560315.1 Terriglobia bacterium
GTCCTCAACCAAGTGGCCGCCATCATCAAGAAGTACAACTTCAAGCCCGGGGAATGGGTGCACTTCCAAAATGCCATCGGCTTCATGGGTCTGGCGACTCCCACGACGGTCCAGCACGCCAAGATTCTTTTCGATCAGTTGAACCGGTGGGAACTGGACAAGGCGGCGCCCCAGAATCCCATCATCATGTCGGAGGGCATTCCGGAGTACAACGGGCTGCTGCTGAACGGCGTGGCGATGGACATCCTGTGGAAGGAATACGGCGACCTGATTCGCCAGTACGGGCGCTATTGGATTGACTCAGCGGGCCGGCCGGACGGCCATCTGGAATCGATCGCCACGCGGCCGGTGATGAT
Source organism: Terriglobia bacterium (assembly GCA_035560315.1). Lineage (GTDB taxonomy): Bacteria > Acidobacteriota > Terriglobia > 2-12-FULL-54-10 > 2-12-FULL-54-10 > DATMAF01. The sequence goes on from DATMAF010000326.1 coordinate 357, forward strand.
GGTGTACATGCCCCATCCCACCGCCGAGGCGCAGGCGCCGGGCTTCCGCCGCATTCAGGAGGCGCTGGCGGCGATGGGACTGACCACCGTCTCGGGCCGTTACCCCAAGTACCGCATTGAAAGTCTCCGGCTGCTGGAATCGCGCGGCCAACTCCTGTCGCGCGTCGCCTACGGACTGGAGGACGAGTTTGGAGTCATCAAGGACCCCGCGGTCGAAATGCAACGGTTGCGAGGAGTGATTGGCAGCGGCACGGACAAGATCTGGATCACCTCGGTCGCGCCGTCCTCGGTCGACGGCTCCGGAAGCCGGATGTGCTCCAACCAGCCGAAGAACTCCAAAGGCGCCATTGACCATCTCTATCCGATGGGCCAGTGCTACCAGGACGCGGAGTTTCGCGGTGCCGCCGGGCGGTCCGCCGCCATGCCCCGGAACTACTACCAGGATTGGATCATGGCCAGCGCCCAGCACGGCATTCGCTTTGCCAACACGCACATGTCCGGCGACCGCTCGGTGGCGCTGTTCCTGAAGTTCGTCAGCGAGGCGCAGGCCAAATACGGGCCAGCCTCCACCCGGCACTGGGCCTCGGACCACTGCGATCTGGTGAATCCCGCCGACATTCCGCTGGCGGCCAAGCTCCAGATTCGCTTTAGCTGCTATCCCAACGCGGTCAATAACGGTCCCGAAGTGGCGGAGAATTTCGGGGAGAAGATCGCCAACACCTTTGCGGCTCCCCTGAAGAGCATGGTGGCCGCGGGGATCCACGTTTCCTACGAGGGAGAAGGCGCCCCCACCGTTTGGGACGGTTTGTATGCTTTCGTCACCCGCAAGGATGAGCAGGGCAAGGTTTGGGGAGCGCAGGAAGCGATCGATCACGCCACCGCCTTGAAGATGGCCACCATCTGGGGCGCCGAATACGTCTTGAAGCCGGACAAGCTGGGCTCCATTGAGAAGGGCAAGATCGCCGACCTGCTGGTCCTGGACCGGGACTTCCTGACCATCCCTTCCGATGACATCAAGAACGTCCGGCCGGTGGTAACGGTCTTTGACGGCAAGATCGTCTACGTGAACCGTCAATTTTCTGAAGAGTACAACCTGCGGCCGGCCGGGGCGGTGATTTCCACCTACGACGAGTTGCGCCGGGCGGCTGGCGGAGGGCTGGCCGGCGGCGGGGGCTAGCCCGGCCATCGGCATCCGGCGCTGGCATTGGCATTGGTTGAAGGAGCCGGGGAGTGAAGGAGGGGGAAAGAATGAGGGGAAAAGTCGCAGGGTTGTGCACCGTGGTTTTGCTGGCGGCGTGGTTCACGGCGGGGAGCGCCCAGGTGACGACCGGCACCATCTCCGGGACAGTTACCGACAGCACGGGGGCGGTGCTGCCGGGGGCCCGCATAGAAATCCTGAACGAAGGGACCGGCGCCGTGCGGGTGGTTACAACCGATTCCCGGGGGCATTATCTGGCGCCCTCTCTGGCGGTGGGCACTTACCGCGTGGCGGCCAGCCTGGAGGGATTTCAGACCGAGGTGCGGACCGGCGTCGTGCTGACCGTGGGACGCGAGGCCGTGCTGGACATCCATCTGCAAGTGGGCCAGGTGAGCCAGAGCGTGGAGGTCACCGGCGAGGCTCCTCTGGTGCAGACGACCGAGTCGACGGTCAGCTACATCGTCGAGGACCGCACCATGCGGGAGTTACCCTTGAACGGCCGCGACATGACGCAGTTGATTTTGCTGAACCCGGGAGTGAATCTGTCAGTCAACAGTCCGGCCGATACGGCCTTCAGCGGCTATGGCAAGCGCGTGAGCATTTCCGGGATGCGCGGGGAGGACAACATCTATCTGCTGGATGGCGGCTTGATCGGGGACTTCCGGCGGCACATCCCGGCCGGTCCTTCCGGGGCGCTGCTGGGTCTGGAGACGGTGCAGGAGTTTCAAGTCCTGACCAACTCCTTCAGCGCCCAGTATGGCCGCGCGCTGGGCGGGGTGTTCAATGCGGTCTCCAAGTCCGGGACCAACGAGTTGCAGGGCAGCGCTTATGACTACTTCCGCAATGACATCCTGGATGCGGCCAAATGGGAGGATAACCGGGCCGGGGAAGAGAAGCCTCCCTTCCGGCGGAATCAGTTCGGCGGCACGATCGGGGGACCGATTCGGCGGGACAAGTCGTTCTTCTTCCTGGCCTATGAGAGCACGCGGGAGGTCCTCGGCACCACCCAAACCGCGGTGACCATGGACGCCAACCTGCGGCGCGGACTGCGAGCCGACGGCCAGCCCATCCTGGTGAGCGGACAGCCGCTCCAGGTCAACCCCATCATGCGGCCCTATGCGGATCAGTATCCGCTGCCGAACTCCCCCACCGGCCTGCGCATCGACTCCTCCACCGGCGGCGGCATCGGGGATTTCGTTTACAGTTTCAAGCAGCCCACCACGGAACATTTTGGGCAGGCGCGCTGGGACCTGCCCAGCCTGACGGCCAATGATTCTTTCTTCGTCCGCTTCAGCGCCTCCAACTCCGACCGGACCAGCCCGGATGTCTTCCCGGACTTCGTGCAGGTTTCCAGCCTGGGTTCCTGGCTGCTCACCCTTTCAGAGACGCACATCGTCTCGCCGGCAACGCTGAATACCGCCCGCTTCCATTTCAACCGGGTGGTGCCGCGGGACACCGGCGACCATCCCCCGGCGGCTCCGGGCGTGACGGTGGTGCCGGGCCAGTCGGCTCCGCCTTCGGTGAATCCCGGCAGCGGCATTGCGACCTTTGGCGGCGCCGGATTCGCCACCGATCCCACCTACATGATCAGCAATCGCTTTACCGTGCAGGACGACGTCAACTGGACGCTGGGGGATCACGCCCTGGCGTTTGGAGGCATGCTGGAACGGCTGCAATTTAACGGCAGCTTTCCAAACCGCGGCTACGGCGTGTGGACCTTTTCCAATGTCACGAACTTCCTGCAGGGAATCGTGCAGACCTACCGCGGCGCCATCCCGGGCTACGGCACCTACGAGCGCGGCTTCCGCAGCTGGACCTTCGCCCTTTACTTGCAGGACAACTGGCGCCTGACGCCGCAACTGACCCTGAACCTTGGCCTGCGCTGGGAGCCCAACACCGTTCCCACCGAAGTGGCGGGCCGGATTGCCAACCTGCGTCATAAGACCGATACCCAGGCCAGCGTCGGTTCGCCGTATTGGAAGAACAACTCCTGGAACGAATTCTCGCCGCGGGTGGGCTTTGCCTGGAGCCCGTTGGCCAGCAACCGGACGTCGGTGCGCGGCGGAGCCGCCTTGCTCTATGAGCCGAACGATCCGAATCTCTATTACACCCAGATGGTGCGTTGCCCGCCGCTGGGATACGATTTCACCTTTACGATCCCCTCCAATCGCCCGGACTTGCAGCGCTTCCCCAACGCGGCGGCGCAAATCACCGCCATCACCACCGCCTTGAACACCCAGAGCCCGGCCTACGCGCTCCCGTTCGACAATATGCGCAGCCCGCACGCGATCCAGTACAACATCAACATCCAGCACCAACTGAGCGCCAACGACATGATCAGCCTGGGCTACACCGGCAACCGCGGCATCAATCTGCTTTCGGTGGCCGATATCAATGCGCCGAACGCGCAGTTTAACGGGCTGTCGCTGGAGTTTCCGGCCAATGCCACGCTGGTGAATCCGGCCTGGTCTTCCATCGTGCTGTACGCCAACGACACCAACTCCTGGTACAACGGGCTGCTGGCATCCTATCAGCGCCGTTTTTCCGGGGGCTTCCAGGGCCAGGTCTCTTTCACCTGGTCGAAGGCCATCGCCGAAACCGACAGCGGGCAGACCGCCGGGGCGGTGACCACCGGCGGGGGGCGCATGAAGTATCCCCAGGATCACCACGTCCAAAAGGCGCTCAGCGGCTACGATTTCCGCCGCGTCCTGACCTTCAACTACTCCTATGAGCTGCCCTGGGGGCGCGGCCGGAGCGGCTGGCTCGGCAAGCTGCTTTCGGGCTGGCAGACCAGCGGCGTCATCACGTTGCGCGACGGCCAGCCGCAGTCCGTAACGGCCAGCGCCTCGACCTTCCTGAGCGGGATTGTGGCCGGTCCCCGCAATCCCAATCTGAAGCCGGAGTATGTCGGCAAAAACGTGGTGCTGGGAGAGCCGGAGAAATACTTTGACACCAACGCCTATGCCGCTCCCGGCACGCGCGAGCTGGGCAACGTGGGCCGCAACACGCTCATCGGGCCCGGAGCGGTGACCTGGAATCCGGCGCTGCGCAAGCAGACCGCGCTGACGGAGGAAACCAGCCTGGAGTTTCGCGCCGAGTTTTTCAACGTGCTGAACCGGCCAAACTTCGCTGCGCCGGCCAGCAATGTCTTCGGCGGAACCGGAAACCCCATCGCAACGGCGGGGAGAATCACCG
>DATMAF010000327.1:0-3019 GCA_035560315.1 Terriglobia bacterium
TACACGAACAGCTCCCGCGGCCCTTTGATCATCTGCCGGTAGGTGCCCAGGTTCAGGTGCCCGTCTTCCCGGTCCCGCGTCACCAGCACATCCCAGGTGCCCAGATACCGGCCCCCGTCCCGCGGCCACATCCGCGGCGCCGGAAACTTCCGCAGATCAATCTCCTCGCCCTCCAGAATCACCTCGTTCACCGGCGCCTGCTCCGCCGGCACCAGCCGCGGCGGCACCTTCCGGCTGAAGCTGTTCTTGGCCGCCTCCACCAGCTCCAGCATCGACAGCCCCTTCGGCAAGCCCATGCTCAGTGCCACCCGGTCCTTGCCCGTCCCAAACAGGTTCATCACCGCCGTTGAGCCGTAGCCCGCATCCCGCACATTCTTGAACCACAGCACCGGCGCCCCCTCCCGCTGCGCCACCATGTAGTTCAGCGCCCCCATCTCCTCGTCCCAGTCAATCGGCTGCACCACCTCCTGCAACTCCCCCATCCGCTCCGCTTCCTTCAGCAAACCCCGTAACGTCAGCATGAAAGCTCCTTGTATTAGTTTTTGGCTATCAGACGGGTCCTCCCTCCACCCCGGCTGGACCCGGTCGGCGCTCGCGGGGCGGAGTTTCACTCCGGCCTTTCCCATCCTTGCGATTGCCGAATCTGCACCGGGTGCTTTATATATTGACAGGCGCCCGGAAATCCAATACATTTTCGGTTCTGAATCGAGACGTTTTTCATATTACTGTATGGAACTAAGGCATCTGCGCTATTTCCTGGCGGTCTGCGAGGAGTTGCACTTCGGGCGCGCCGCCAAGCGGCTTCACGTCAGCCAGCCGCCCCTCAGCCAGCAGATCCGCCAGCTAGAGGAAGAACTGCGCGTGAGGCTTTTTTTCCGTAACAAGCGCCGGGTCGAACTAACCGACGCCGGTCGCGTGCTGGCCGGCGAAGCTCGGTTGATCCTGCAGCAGGTGGAGCGCGCCGCCGGACTGGTTCTCAAAGAAAATCGCTCCATCCAGAACCGGCTGGTGGTCGGCTTCTCTCCAGCCAATGCCCACGTGGCGCTGGCGATCTTGAAGGCGTTTTCGCAGCGATTTCCCAGGACCCACCTGATCGCGAAGAGTCTGGTTACGTTTCAGCAGGTGGAAGCCCTCCGCAGCGGCCGGATCGATGTGGGTTTTCTCACCTTGCCCGTGGAGCGGGAGGGACTGGTAGCGGAAACCATTCTGCGGGAGTTGCACCTGGTCGCTCTGCCCAGGAACCACCCGTTGGCGAGCCGCCGAAGGATTCCCCTGCGGGCGCTGGCCAATGAGACGCTGATCATCTTCCCCCTGTCCATGAGTCCGGGTCGGTACCAGTTGATTGCAGGTCTGTGTCGCCATGCTGGTTTCAGTCTTCATGTCGTCCACGAGGTGGACAACATCCCGACCATTCTGGAGCTGGTGAGCGCAGGATTCGGCGTTTCCCTGGTCCGCGCCTCCGTGAAAGAGATTCGCAAGAGCGGCGTGGTCTATCGTGAGCTCCAGCACTCGCCCACCGTCGAGACGGCCATCGCCTACCGCTCCGAGAATCGCCTCGCCCGGCTGCACGATTTTGTGGAATTGTCTAAGAAGGTGGCATCCCAGCGGTGGAAGACGCTCTTGTCCCCGCGGCTGTTCCGAAGCCATTCTGCGCGGGCCGGCGAAAGCATCCCCCGGCCGTTCAGTGCGTGAAGAAGAAGCACGTGGCCAGGGGCGCCTCCGGAACAGCCACGATGATCTTTCCCGCCTCCGCCACCACGCTTACCGCTGCGCCGTTGGTATCGCGTGCCAACGCGACAACGGGGTTCAAGGCGATTGAGAACGCCTTCGCATCGGGCGGCACGGAAAAATCCAGAAAAGCCCACAGTCCCTCCGGAAGGGCCGCCGCACTGGGCGCAGACACGTTGATCGTCAGCCGCGACCGGCGAATGCCCTTGTCATCCGGCGGCTGTTCCCGCTCTTCCACCACGAGATCGAAATCCTGCACCTGGGCAGCGGCGCCTTTCTGGGCCCGGGAAAATTTCACGCTGTTGCTGACAAATTCGACCTCCAGGTGAACGCTGCGCAGCGCCTGTGCGGATGCGCCCTGATAGTACAGCGGAATGGTGGCGGTGGTTCCCGGGTCGCTTGCGACGGTGCCCAGGATCAACGTCGGCGACTCGGAGGCTGGCTGGGCCCCTCCCTCGAGGGGAACCAGCGCGAGCAGCAAGCTGGCTGCGCGCGCCCGCAAAAAAATTCCTCGGCCTCGCCCTCTCTGCCGCTGCATCCGGACCGCCATCCGCCTTCTACCGCCCTGCCGGAATCACGGGCAGGATCAGCACCGAGGGCCGCTGCGCGTCGTGGTAGACGGTATTGCGCGCCGTCGTCCAGGGCGCCTTCTCATTATCAATGCTGAATTTGTTATGATTCACAAGCCAGCGCGGGAAGCTGCTGCTGGAAACCGTTAACCGGATGCGGTGCCCCTTGAGAAACACGTTCCCCACCGGGTAAATCGGAATCGTGAACTTGTAGATCCGCCCGGGAACAATCGGGGCGGGGTTCTCGAGCGATTCCCGCCGGCTGGCGCGCAGAATATTCTGGCGAAGGATTTGCGAGTAGCCGTTGGGGTGCACGTCAATCAACGTCACCACAAAGTCGGTGTCGTCCGAGCTGGAGGAGGCGTACAACTCCACGGTGCTTGGCCCGGCGACTTCCAGGTCCTCGGTCAGCTCCGCGCTGGTAAAGGTCAGGCTGCGCTGGTCGGCGGGGCGATGATCCCGCGCGCCCATCGGCTGCGTGAACAGGTCGCCGCCGATGCTGATCACGGGATTCCGGGGGTCGAAGTCGAAGGTGTCAGGCTTGTCGCCTGCCGCAGGAGCCTGCCGCGACAAGGACCCGTCGTTGAGGGACTCGGCCGAGCCGCTCTTGGCAGACGACAGATAGAACTTGGTCGCGACCGCGTTGGGAAGCGGAAAATCGTTCGATTTCCGCCAGCGGTTCCGGCCCATCAGAAAGATCCGGACCGGCGGCTCTTTCGCGA
>DATMAF010000328.1:0-8014 GCA_035560315.1 Terriglobia bacterium
GAGGCAGCGGCGGGGAATGTCCTGATTCCACAGGCCGGTGAACTCGAGGGTGGCGCGAGTCGTCAACGATGCCGAAATCCTACGCCCAATTGCGGGAGAAACTGCTGGCCCTGGAGGACCGCGTCCTGCGCGGCAACGAGAAGGCCGTGGAGCGGCAGCACCGCGAGGGCAAATGGACCGCCCGCGAACGCCTGGGCAAGCTGCTGGACCCCGGATCCTTCGTGGAAGAATTCATGCTGGCCGAGACGCAGAACACCGATTTCGGCATGGCGGAAAAGCGGGAGCCCAACGACGGGGTCGTGACCGGCTACGGAAAGATTGGCGGCCGGCTGGTCTATGTGTATGCCCAGGATCGCACCGTGCTGGCCGGCACGGTGGGCAGCGCGCACGGGCAGAAGATCAGTTATGTGATCCGAACCGCCCGCAAGATGGGCGTGCCGGTGATCGGCTTGCTCGATTCGCTGGGCGCCCGCATTCAGGAAGGACTGGATGTGACGCGCGTGTGCGGCGACATTTTCCGCGAACACACCCATGCCTCGGGGGTGGTGCCGCAGATTTCCGCGGTCATGGGGCCGTGCATCGGGGTGGGTGTTTACGGACCGGCGCTGACCGACTTCATCCTGATGGTGAAGGAAACCAGCCAGATGTTTATCACCGGCCCGCCGGTGATCAAGGCCGTAACGGGCGAGGACGTCACCATGGAACAGTTGGGCGGCTGGAAGGTCCACATGGAGATGTCCGGCGTCGCCGACCTGGCCTGCGAAAACGACGAAGACTGCCTGAACCAGATCCGGGCGCTGATGAGCTTCCTGCCGCAGAACTGGGAAGAAATGCCGCCTCGCGTCGCCACCAGCGATCCGCCGGATCGCATGCTGGACGATCTGGAAAGCCTGGTGCCGGAGGATCCGCGGCGCCTCTACGACATCAAGAGCGTCATCCAGCGCATCGTGGATGACGGCATCTTTCTGGAGATCAAGCCGCGCTTTGCCCGCAATCTGGTCACCGGCTTTGGACGCATTGGAGGCTACTCGGTCGGCTTTGTTGCCAACCAGCCGAAGTATCTGGGCGGCAGCCTGGATGTGGACTGCTCCGACAAAGGCTCGCGCTTCGTTCGCTTCTGCGACGCCTTCAACATCCCGATCATCACGCTGGTGGACATGCCCGGCTATCTGCCGGGAACCAAGCAGGAACAATTGGGGATTATCCGCCACGGCGCCAAGATGCTCTACGCCTATGCCGAAGCGACGGTGCCCATGTTTACCTGCTACCTGCGCAAGGGCTACGGGGGCGCGAAGCAGGCGCTCTGCACGCGCGAAATGGGAGCCGACCAGGTCTTCGTCTGGCCGGGCGTGGAACTGGCCGTCATGGGCGCCTCGGGCGCCGTGAACGTGCTCTACCGCCAGGAAATCGAGCGCGCCGAAGACCCCGAGACGGTGCGGAAGGAAAAAATCGAGGAGTTTACCGAGCGCTTCACCGGGCCCTTTGAGGCCGTCGCCAAAGGTTTTGCCCATGCCGCCATCCTGCCGCGCGAGACGCGCTGGCGGTTCTTCCAGGCGCTGGAGATGTTCCGCAACAAGAAAGAAGAGCGGCCGCGGAAGAAGCACGGCCTCATGCCGGTGTAAGTGCCAACAGACATGATTGCGCACCTCCGGGGAACGCTGCTCTCCAAGAAGGCCAACAAAGTCATCGTGGATGTGGCCGGGGTGGGCTACGAGGTGTATATCCCCGTCTCGACGTTCTACGAACTGGGCCCGCCCGGCAGCGATGTCCACCTGCACGTCTATACGCATGTCCGGGAGGACACGCTGGCCCTCTATGGCTTTCGCACGGAACGGGAGAAATGGCTGTTTGAGAAATTTCTCACCGTCTCGGGGGTGGGGCCGAAAATGGCCGTGGCCATTCTCTCCGGCCTCGAGATGGACGAGTTGCTCCCGGCGCTGCGCAACGGCGACCTGGCGTTGCTGACGCACATTCCGGGCGTGGGCCGCAAAACCGCCGAGCGGCTGGTGCTGGAGTTGCGCGAGAGGCTCGGCGATCTGGAAGCTTCCAAGGAGCGGGTTCCGGCGCGCGCCGCTGCGGGAGAGATGACCGGCGCCGAGGGCGACGTCCTTTCGGCGCTGCTCAATCTCGGCTATGCCCGCCCGGCCGCCGAGGGCGCTGTCCGGGAAGTCCGCCGGGAAGAGCCGCAGGCGGATTTCGAGACCCTGCTGCGCTTGTCGTTGCGCAAGCTGGCGCGCAAGTTCTTCGCTTCCTGAAAGCCCAAACGGGGACCGGCCCAACCATTTCTTGACGCTGCGGCGGCCAGAACGTACAATCGCATCGGGGCGGATTTCAGCGGCAAAAGGAATAGAAAGCCCGCAGCGGGTAGCGGCCCAGGAAGGCGACGCGGTGCGCCCTGCAAAGGAGGATTCCGCGCGATGAAGATCCTGGGTGGGAGTAAGTTCTGTGGCCGTTTGTGTGCGGTTCTATTGCTTGCCGGAGCGATGGCGGTGGCAACCGGATGCCAGCCGCAGAGCGCCCCGCCGGCGGATGGATTTCCGGCGGCGCAGGAACAAGCAAGAATCGAGCGCGGGAAATATCTGGTTACCGCGGTTGGCTGCAACGATTGCCACACCCCGCTGAAGATGGGGCCGAACGGCCCGGAGCCGGACATGGCGCGGATGCTGTCGGGCCATCCCGAGGATTTCAAGCTGCCGCCGCCCCCCGCGCTCCCGCCGGACACATGGAACTGGGCCGGCACCGGAACGCTGACGGCGTTCGCCGGGCCGTGGGGCATCACCTATGCCGCCAATCTCACCCCGGATGAGAACACCGGCCTTGGCATCTGGGATGAGGCCATGTTCCTCAAGACGATCCGCAATGGCCGCCACATGGGCGACGGCCGGCCGCTCCAGCCGCCCATGCCCTGGGCGTGGTACCGCCGTATGACGGATGAGGACCTGAAGGCGATTTTCGCATACCTCAAGTCGATCCGTCCCATCCGGAACCGCGTGCCCGACTATCAGGAGCCTGCGGCGGCACACTGACGGTTCCTCGGCTCGCGTTGCCCGCCGGGCGCGCTACAATAGAGTTCCATGAAGCCCAAGGAACGGGAGCGGATTGTTTCGCCCAGCGTCCTGCCCGAAGAGCAGTCCTTCGAGTTCAGCCTGCGCCCCAAGCGGCTGGCCGAGTACATCGGGCAGCAGAAGGTGAAGGACAACCTCGCCATCGCCATCGAGGCCGCCAAGGCGCGCGGCGAGGTGCTGGACCATATCCTGCTGTACGGCCCGCCCGGGTTGGGCAAGACCACCCTGGCGAGCATCATTGCCAATGAGCTGAATGTCGCCTTTCAGGGAACCTCCGGGCCGGTGATCGAGGACAAAAAGGACCTGGCGGCGATCCTCACCAACGTCGAGAAGTTTCAAATCCTGTTCATCGACGAGATTCACCGGCTGAACACGCAACTGGAGGAGCTGCTCTATCCGGCGATGGAGGACTACCGCATCGACTATGTGGTGGGCCAGGGGCCGTCGGCGCGCACGCTCCAGATGCAACTGGCGCCGTTCACCCTGGTGGGGGCCACCACCCGCGCCGGGCTGCTGAGCGGGCCGATGCGCAGCCGCTTTGGGATTGTTCACCGGCTGGACTTTTACTCGCCGCAGGAGATCGGCATCATCGTGAACCGCTCGGCGGAGATTCTCAACATCGGTATTGATGAAGGCGGCGCCGCCGAGATCGCCCGCCGCAGCCGGGGCACCCCGCGCATCGCCAACCGCCTGCTGCGCCGGGTGCGCGACTTCGCGCAGGTCAAGGCCGACGGCCGGATCACCGCGGCGGTGGCCCGCGCCGCGCTCGACCTGCTGGAGGTCGATCCCAGCGGCTTCGATGAGATGGATCGCAAGCTGCTGCTGACCATCATCGAAAAGTACGGCGGCGGGCCGGTGGGCATCAACACCCTGGCGGCCTCGCTCAGCGAAGAGGTGGATACCATTGAGGAGGTCTACGAGCCGTTTCTCATCCAGGTGGGGTTCTTGCAATTGACCCCGCGCGGGCGGCAGGCCACCGCGCTCGCCTACCAGCACTTCGGCATCGACCCCAACCAGCCCCAGCGCGCTCTGTTTTAGTTTTCATGACCAAGCAACCGCCAACGGCCTACCTGTCCCTCGGGTCCAACGTGGGCGACCGGGTGGAGAACCTGCGCCGGGCGATGCTACTTCTCTGCGACGAGGAAATGGCGCTGCGGCGCACGTCGTCGATCTATGAGACGGAGCCGGTGGAGAACACGAAGCAGGATTGGTTCCTGAACTGCGTGGCGGAGATCAGCACCCGGCTGGCGCCGGTGGCGCTGCTGCGCAGGTTACAGCAGATCGAATCGCAACTGGGGCGCCAGCGCAGCATCCCCAAAGGCCCGCGCCCCATCGACATCGACATGCTGCTTTACGGCGCCGTGGTTATGCAGAGCGACGAGCTGACGCTGCCGCACCCGCGCCTGCTGGAGCGCCGCTTTGTCTTGGAACCGCTGTGCGAGATCGCCCCGTCGCTGCGCCTGCCCGGTAGCGGAACGACGGTGCGGGAGGCCCTGCGCCGGTTGAGCGATCCCGCCGCGGTTCGCCTGTTCCTCAAGACGCTCTGCGCCTGACTTCCGCGGCGATCCTTCGGAAGGAAGCAACGCCTCGCGAAGGCGTTTCCCAGCCTCGGATCCGCACGGTTGCCGGCAGGCAGTCCTTCGGCTTGCGCGGGGCTTGCGGATTACGGCTTCTCGTAAATCAGGAAGACCTTCTCGCCGGGGAAGAGATTGATGTCTTCCGTCTTTCGAAAGCCGGCGGCCTGCATCCATTGCTCGATCTGGTCCTTGGACACCTGCATCTCGGGCTGGTCTTTGTGCGGCCCGTCCGGATCCGTAATGTCCAGGTCGACGATGGCCACGCGGCCGCCGGGCTTGATGTACTTGAAGAGATTCTTGAGGTAGATCTCGCGGTTCTCGATGTGATGCAGCGAGTCGTGAAACAGCGCCAGGTCCACGACCGGGCCGGAGAGATTGGCATCGTTCGGCACGCCCAGGTGCGTTTCGATATTCGGAATGCCTTCCTTCTGGGCGCGTTCCCGGATATAGGAAAGCAGGCCCGGCTCGATGTCCACGGCGATGACTTTGCCGTTGGGTCCCACCGTCTTTGCCAGCGGCCGGGAGAACACCCCCGAGCCGGACCCCACATCCGCCACCACCATCCCCGGCCGTAGCTTCAGATGAGAGATGATCTCATCGATCTTCAGCCCTTCGACGCGCGAGGGGCGCTCCAGCGTCTGAATCCAGTCGGCCGCCGGGCGGCTGCCCAGTTGCCATGCCGGGGCTGTGGATCCCCCGGCCAGCAGCAGGACCGCCAGCCAGGCGCTTTGCAAAAACAATCGCGGGGATTTCATAGCGCGTGCTCCCTTCCAGCAATGTGGGTTTGTTAAGGACCAGCCTCAGGATAGCATGACTGCCGGCGCGGAGGACAGCGCTGGCTTTTCTCCCGAGGGCGCGCAGACGGCTCCCGCCGCGTTCCAGCAGGCGATCGCTGCCGTCCCGGCGGCCGGTTTCGCGCGAATGGGCGTGGCGGCCCCGCGCCAAAGCCCTGGCCGCCCAACGGTTCGGAACAGAGCGGGTGCGGTCCCCTTGCTTCGCTGTCCTTCAATCCCTTGTTTGTGCGCCTACAGATTCGGGTGGCGCTTGTGCCAGTCGGTGGCGGATTCGTAGGCGTATGCCACGGCCAGCGCGGTCGCATCCTGAAACGGCTTGGCGTTCACCTGCAAACCGAGGGGCAAGCCCGGCGGGTCGCTCGAAAAACCGCAGGGCAGCGACAGGGCTGGATAACCGCACAGGTTCCACCAGTTGCGGTAGGTCTCCGGCACCTCCACCTCGACATCCGCCGGCGCCGGCATGGTGGGCGTCAGCAGCACGTCCAACGGCTCGAACACCTTGGCCATGTCCTCCACAAAGAGCCGCCGCGCCCGCTGGCAGCGCAGATACTGCGAGGCGGTAATGAGCGAGCCGGCCTCCACCGTCGTGCGCACATTGGAATCGGTGGTCTTATAGAGGTCGGCCTTGGTCCGCAGGAACTCGCGGTGGTAGGCGGCGGCCTCCGCGATGCGGATCACGCCATGCGCCGCGCCGGTGGCGAGCATCCGTTCCGGGAAGACGACCTCTTGCAGGTGTGCGCCCAACCCCTCCAGCACCTTGACGGCCTCGAAGAACGCTTTTTTGGTGTCCGGGTGGAACTGCGCGATCTGGCTTTCCGCAATATATCCCGCGCGCAATCCGCGAATGCTGCGGCGCAACTGCCGGGTATAGTCCTGCGGGGAGACCGGCGCGCTGAAGCCGTCCAGGGGATCGTAACCGGCGAGCGCATTGAGCAGCAGCGCGGTGTCTTGCACCGTCTTGGCCATGGGACCGAGGTGATCCAGCGTCCAACTGATCGGGATGACGCCGTAGCGGCTGACCAGGCCAAAGGTAGGTTTCAGCCCGACGCAACCGTTGGTGCTGGCCGGGTTGCGGATGGACCCCGAAGTGTCGCCCCCCGTGGCGCCCAGCACCAGCGAGGCCGCCAGCGCGCAGCCGGAGCCGCCGCTGGAGCCGCCGGCGTTGCGCGAGAGGTCCCACGGATTGTTGCAGCCGGGCGTGTAGCCCCCGAAGGAAAACTCCGGCAGGTTCAGCTTTCCGATCAGGATCGCTCCGGCGTTCTTCAGGCGCGCCACGTTGGTGCAATCAAAATCCGGCCGAAAATCCCGCAGAACCGGCGTCGCAGCGGTGGTCAGGATGCCGGCGGTGTAGTGGGTGTCCTTGACGCCGAAGGGGATGCCGTGCAGCGGGCCTTTATAGCGGCCCTGCTGAATCTCCCGCTCGGCGGCGCGGGCGGCCTCCAGGGCCTGATCGGCGGCCACCGTGATGAAAGCCCCCAGCTTGGGATTTAGCCGGTCGATCCGATTCAAGACGGCCTGGGTCAGCTCCACCGGAGAAAGCCGCTTCCGGCGAATCTGCTCGGCCGCTTGGGCGATAGTCAGGTTGGGAAGATCGATGCCCTCCGAAGCGCTGGGGGTTCCGCCGCCCTGCGGCGAGGCCGGAAGGAGGGCTTCGCTCCGGGAAGCCAGCGCCGCGCCGGCCAGCGTGGCGGCGGACATCTGCAAGAAATCGCGGCGCGAAGGTTGGCGTTTCTCTTCTGCCATGGCCACTACCTCCTCCCGCCGCTCGCCGCGTTGCCGGAAGGCGGACGGATGGATTCCAGCGAGTAGTCGAGGGCCGGCTCGGTTTCCCTGGGAAGCGGAACGGTATCGACCCGCTCGATGCTCCGCAGGAAGCTTTGGTACTGCCGCAAGACGGCGTCCAGCCGCTGCTCCGGTATGTGGAGGCCGTTGGCCTCCGCCAGATTTCGAATAAAGTCCCGGTCAACCGCCATAGCGTTGTGCTCCTTTCCTTACCGTCGGCGCGAGGGGCCCTCGCCCCGGGCGACATCATGGCACAGCCCCGGCTGGCCGGCAAACCATTTCTCATCGGATCCAGGACGGCAACGGCGGAACCATCGGTTAAGATAGCCCCTGCGGGCATGTTGCGGAGGGTGGATCATGACCACGAAAGCAACCGCTGAACAACGCGCGTTTTGGAACTTCGAGCAGGCCGGATGGAAGCAGGCCGCCGGCGGATACCAGGCCCATATCGCTTCCCTGACCTGTCAGTCTGTGGAACCCTTGCTGGATGCCGCCGGCGCGCGGCATGGCATCGGCCTGCTGGATGTCTGCACCGGACCGGGCCATGCGGCCGCCGCCGCTGCGGAGCGCGGCGCGCAGGCTTCCGGGATCGATTTCTCGCTGCCGATGATCGAACTAGCCAGCCGGCGCTTTCCCCAGGCGCGTTTTCTGGTGGGGGACGCCGAGTCGCTGCCGTTTCGGGATGGCAGCTTCGGGGCGGTGGTTTCCAACTTCGGCCTTCTGCACCTGTCCCGTCCCGAGCAGTTCCTGCGCGAGGCGCACCGCGTGCTGCGATCCGGAGGCCGGGTGGCCTTTA
>DATMAF010000329.1:0-3320 GCA_035560315.1 Terriglobia bacterium
CCCGTGGAGGATTCGGGCTCGCCTTCCTTCCGGCAGTTGACGGCGTGGGCCAGTCTGGCCATCTTCCTGCAACTGGCGCTGGGCGCCGCGCTGCGGCACGAGGCATTGAACATCCTGCCGCATTTGGTGGGCGCCGCCGGGGTTTGCGGAATGGTGGGATGGGTGGTGCTGCGGGCGATGCGTTCGCTTCCCGAACAGAAACCCTTGCAACGCCTGGCGGTGCTGCTCGGTGTTTTGCTCATCGTGCAACTGGCGTTGGGGGGAGTTTCCTACTTCGCGCGCCTGGCTCACACGGCTCGGCCGGGGCCCGGCATTGATGAAACCATGATCTGGACGACCTCGGCGCATGTGGCGGTCGGAGCCCTGGTGCTGGGAACCAGTTGGGTGCTGACGCTGCATTCCTGGCGCCGGCTGTCGCCCTGCCGCGCAGCATCCCCATTCCACAGCAGCCCGCAGAAGAGTCCGGCATGAGTGCCCAACCCAACAGCCTGGCCGCTTCCTGGATCGCGCGCCGCACGGGAGTGGCGGACTATCTGGAGCTGACCAAGCCCGGCGTAACCGGACTGATCCTGTTCGCGTGCGCCGTGGGTTTCTACCTGGCTTCGCCAGGAGGCTGGGCGGTTTTGCCCCTGCTCCACACCTTGGCCGGGACCGCGATGGTGGCCGGCGGGACGGCGGCTCTCAACCAATTCTGGGAGCGGGAACAAGACGCCAAAATGCGGCGCACACGCAACCGCCCGCTGCCCGCCGGACGGATGGCCCCCTGGAAGGCGCTCTGGTTTGGCGTGGCACTGGCGCTGTTCGGTACGGTGTATTTGTGGTTGCTGGTGAATCGGCTGTCCGCCGCGCTGGCGGCGCTGACCCTGCTCAGCTACCTCTTTTTCTACACGCCGCTGAAAACCCGTTCGCCGCACTGCACCCTGGTTGGCTCCTTCCCCGGGGCGATTCCTCCGCTGATCGGCTGGGCGGCGGTCGAAGGCTCGCTGCCGCTGGCGGCGTGGACGCTTTACGGCATGCTCTTTCTCTGGCAGTTTCCGCACTTTCTCTCGATCGCATGGCTCTACCGGGAGGACTACGAGCGCGCGGGAATCGCCATGCTGCCGGTGGTGGAACCGGATGGCAAGTCCACGGCGCGGCAGGTCGTCCTGTATGCCGGAGCGCTGCTGCCCGTCAGCCTGCTGCCCACCTGGCTCGGCGTTACGGGAGGGGTGTATTTCTCTGGCGCTCTGTTGCTGGGTCTAGGGTTTCTCTACGTCGCCGCGCGAACCGCCATGGCCAAGACCCGGCTCGAAGCCCGCCGGCTCTTGCAAGCATCGGTCTTTTACCTGCCGCTGATTTACGGCTTGATGCTGCTCGATAAAACGCCGCGGTAGCCCGGCCATGCCGACTCGTGGGCCGAGCGGGCCTCCGGGCGGCATTAACAACCGATGGATTCCACTGCGCCCATCACCGCCACCCCTCCGCCAGGCACTGCGGCACCGCAAGAGCCTGCTCCTGCCGTTGCAATCGAAGATCTGCGCCTACTGTACGGCGCCCGGCAGGCACTCGGCGGCTTGAGCTTTCAGGTATCGCCGGGAGAAATTTTCGGCCTGCTGGGCCCCAACGGCGGCGGCAAAACCAGCCTGTTTCGGATCCTGACGACGCTCCTTCCGCCGAGCGGCGGCCGGGCGCGCATTTGGGGATGGGACGTGGTGCGCTCGCCACACCAAGTCCGGCGCCGCATTGGGGTGGTCTTCCAGGCGCAGAACCTGGATCGCAAGCTGACGGTGTCCGAGAATCTGCGCCACCAGGGACACCTGTATGGACTGCGCGGCGCGACGCTGCGCCAGCGCAGCAGCGAACTCCTGCACCGGCTGGACCTGGCGGATCGCCGGAACGATCGGGTCGAGACGCTCTCCGGGGGCCAGCGCCGGCGCGTCGAGATCGCCAAGGGTCTGCTCCATCGCCCCGGTTTGTTGCTGCTCGATGAACCATCCACGGGACTAGATCCCGGCGCACGACGGCTGTTGTGGGAGTACTTGCGCTCCCTCCAAGCGGAAGACGGCGTGACACTGTTGCTGACCACCCACCTTCTCGAAGAAGCGGAAAAATGCGACCGGCTGGGAATTCTCGATCGCGGCCGCCTGGTGGCCCTGGGCCCGCCCGAGGTCTTAAAGGCCGAGGTCGGCGGCGAGGTCATCTGGGTGGATACGCCAGACCCGGCCGGCTTGGGAATCCGCGTCCGCGAACGGTTCCGTCTGGAAGGCAGCGTCATCGGAGGGAAATTCCGCTTCGAGCACCCCCGCGGCCACGAGTTCATTCCTACGCTGGTGGAGGCCTTTCCGGGAGAGATTCGCGCCGTGCGCCTTTCCCGACCCTCGCTGGAAGACGTCTTTATCCGGCGCACAGGACGTGCCTTCTGGGAGGAGAATTCCGCCGGTTCCCTTCCACCGGAGCGCCTCGCGGATTGATTCCCGACCCACCCTCTGGCACACTTTTGGATTTGCGGCGCCGGCGGCGGCAGCAGCGGCCATGATAGACTCGATGAAGGAGCTTCGGGCGTGATGGAACTGATTCTCTTAGCGGCATTCTCTGCGCTGGTGGGACTGGGCTGTTTGGGCGGGGCGGTTTGGGCGGTGGTGGGCGGCGAGGACGTGGGGGTCGAGCGCATCTTTCTGGTGCTGGTCTGGCTCCTGTTCGGCAGCCTGTTTCTGGGCCTAGCGGTATGGATCGCCCGGCAGGGACCGTTGCAAGCGCTGGGCAAAAACAAGAAGCCCGCCCCCGAGACGGAAGAAAAGCCGGAACCGGTCGCCAAAACGGCCCCCTAAGAATTGTTCGTGAGAAGAAAACCAATGCCGGTGGATGCCAGCGCGACGGCCGCCTCCAACCACGCGAACTCCCCGGGTCCTCCTTCGGCCGCTGGAGGACTGCTGCTCTCGGCCGCCACGTTGTGGGAACGCGAGATGATCCGATTCCTGCGGCAGCCCAGCCGTTTTGCCGGCTTGGTTTCCGCGCCCTTGCTGTTTTGGATCTTCGTCGGATCCGGCCTCGGGGAAACCTTTCGCCCGCCGGATCCCGCTGTGGGAGGGTCGCTGCAATACCTGTTTCCCGGAACCGTGGTGATGATCGTCCTGTTCGCGGCGGTCTTCTCCAACATGTCAACGATTGAAGACCGCCGCGAGGGGTTTCTGCTGTCGGCGATGGTTGCGCCCGTGCCCCGCGCCGGCTTGGTGCTCGGAAAGGTTTTGGGAGGCACGACGCAGGCGCTCATCCCCGGCTTGTTGTTCCTGGCGCTGGCGCCGTGGGCCGGCTTTCCGATTCGCGCGGCGCAGGCGGCGCTG
>DATMAF010000330.1:0-2354 GCA_035560315.1 Terriglobia bacterium
GACCGACTACCGGACATTGCGCGCGAGGGCATTTACCGGCGGCTCTATGCAATCCTCACGGGCAAGGACACCGACGCCAAGTTTGCTTCGCTTTCCGCGGCGGACCGCCGGGCCGTGCTGGAAATCCTGCGCGACACCAAACCCAACCTCCCTCCGCAATGGCAAGTCCCTTCCGGCGCGCCCTAGCGCACGGCAGGTGGGCGGCGGCGCCGCGGCTGAATCGACGGCAGGGAGGCGGATGGATTCCTGCCCCGGCAGCGCGCAAGCCGATTGCCTCCGTTTGGGGAATTCGCTAGTTTATACGAGACCGGCAAGCTGACGAGGGCAACAAAGATGAACCTGCCGCTGACGCCGCTGCGGTTCCTTGAGCGGGCGCAAAATCTGTATGGCGACAAGCAAGGGGTGATCTGCGGGGAGCTGCGGTTGACCTATGCGGAATTTTTCGACCGCTGCCGCCGCCTGGCAGCGGCGCTCACGGCCCTGGGCGTGCAGCCGGGAGAGCGCGTCGCCTTCCTGGGGTACAACTGCCACCGGCTGCTCGAAGGTTACTACGGCGTGCTGCTGGCGCGCGCCGTGCTGCTGCCGATCAACATCCGCCTCGCGCCGGCGGAGATCGGCTTCATCCTGAAGGATGCCGGCGCCCGGATCCTGTTCTTTGATCCCGATTTCATTCCCCTGCTGGAATCCCTCCGCAGCGCAGGAGGGCTGGACTGTCGTTGCGTGAGTCTGGACGATATCCCCGCGCCGCCCGCCTGGGCCGAGCGCCGCAGCTACGACGCCTGGTTGCGGGAGAGCGCTCCGGCGGTGTTTGACTACGTGAGCGTCGATGAAAACTCCGTCGCGGAACTGTTCTACACCAGCGCCACCACGGGCGACCCCAAGGGGGTGATGCTCAGCCATCGGGCAGTCTATCTGCACGGGCTGAACGTGATCGCGGTGCAGCGCTATACCGATGCCTCGGTGCAATTGCATGCCATCCCGCTGTTTCATGCCAACGGCTGGGGCTGCGCTCACACCGTAACGGCCGTGGGCGGGACCCATGTCCTGTTGCGCCGCTTCGATCCGGAGCGCGTTTGCCAGCTCATTGAGCAGGAACGCGGCACCTGCCTGTGCCTGGTTCCCACCATGGCCAATGCGCTGCTGCATTGCCCCAACCTCTCCCGGTATGACTTCCGCAGCATGGAATGGGTTCACGTCGGCGGAGCGGCGGCCTCCGAAGAACTGATTGGCCGGCTGGAAGAAGCGTTGGGATGCGACTGCTACGCCGGCTATGGCCTCACGGAGGCTTCGCCGGTGCTGACCATCGCCACGCTGAAGAACACCCTGCGCGGCCGCAGCCCGCAGGAACTGCGGCGGTGGAAAGCAGCCACCGGGCGCGCCATCGTCGGCGTTGAGTTGCGGGTGGTGGACAGCCAGGACCGGGAGGTGCCGCGGGATAACCGCTCCGTCGGAGAGATTGTGGCCCGCGGCGACGGCGTCATGGACGGCTACTGGAATCGCCCCCGCGAAACCGCCGAGACGCTGCGCGGCGGCTGGTTGCGCACCGGAGACGTGGCGGTGTGGGACGAGCACGGCTACGTGACCATTGTCGACCGCAAGAAAGAGATCATCATCAGCGGCGGTGAAAACATTTCTTCGCTGGAAATCGAAAAAGCGCTGGCGGCCCATCCGGCAGTGTTTGAATGCGCCGTCATTGCGGTGCCGGACGAAAAATGGGGGGAAACGCCCAAGGCCCTGGTGGTTCGGAAGCCGGGCGCGTCGGTTTCCGCAGAGGAACTGGTGGCCTTTTTGCGCGAGCGGCTGGCGCATTTCAAGGTGCCCCGCTCGGTTGAGTTTCTCGACTCGCTCCCCAAGGGCGGCACGGGCAAGATCTTGAAGAAAGTTCTGCGCGAGAAATACTGGGCGGGCTACGCCAAGCGCGTTCATTAGAGCCGGTCGCAAAGGTGGTCTCTCCGTCCTGCCTCAGCGGCAGCAGGAGGCGATGCTGCGGTAAGGGCCGTAGAGCCGGAGTTCGGAAGCCCTGCGGAAAGCCTCGCTCTCGCCACCGGGGAGCAGGCAGCCTTCTGAAAACCTCTTGCAACCAGCGCCCTCCTTCTGCCAGAGCAGCAGTGAGAAGCCGGCTATGACATGATGGGGTGCGCTTGGCAAGGCCGAAGCAACCATGACAACGCCGCATTCCATCATCAGCGCATTTGGCAGTTCGCAAACCGCGGAGGGAACGCCCGGCTATCAACTGGCGCGGGAGCTGGGGGGCGCGCTGGCGCGCGCCGGCTTTGGCGTCGCCTGCGGCGGCTATGGCGGCAGTATGGAGGCGGTTTCGCGCGGCGCGGCGGAAGCCGGCGGGCACGTCATCG
>DATMAF010000331.1:0-2244 GCA_035560315.1 Terriglobia bacterium
TTTGCCCATCCTACGGGCCTGCTACTCCGCCGCCACAGGCGCGCGGACAAGCTTGGCGACGTTGGGATTATCCCATGTTCCCGTCACGCTGTATTCGTATGCGGCGATCTTCTCGAGGGGGTTCTGCAGCAACTTCTGCACGATGAGCGTGGTGAGCCCCGCCACCGGCCCGCCGATCAGCGCGCTGGCGATGGAAACGCCCTCCCCCAGGGTCGGGATCACCCGCACGCGCAGGTTCTGGGTCTCGTTCGCCAGGTTCACCTCGCCGCTCATCTGGACCAGCGCCGCGGGCCCCTTGATGAAGAAATCGTCCGTCTTCATTACCCCCTGGCTGATCTTCATGTTGCCTTCGATGACATCGAAGGCGAAGCCGTCGCTGAACACGTCGCGAAAATCCAGGGTGATGCGCCGCGGCAGCGCCTGCAGGCTGATGAGCCCAAGCAGCTTGCCGGCCCCCGGCTCTGCCTTGAGGAACTGGCCGGATTTGGCTTCCAGCTTGAAGTTGCCGGAAAGGTTGGCGGGACTCATGTCGTAGGGGTTGCCCGGCCAGTCGAGCTTGCCGCTCACGCTGGCGGTGCCGCGCCGGACCGTGTCCGGGTAGCCCAGCGCCGCCAGGAAGCCGCCCACGTCCGAAACCTGCAGGTTCACGTTGAGCGCCGTGCGCGGCCGTCCTGCTGCCCCCTGCCAGACGCCTTCCGCGTCCAGCACGCCCTCTTCGCGCGCCAGCCGGAGCTTCTCGATCCGCCAATCGCGGTCCTGCTGCACCGCCTTCAGCTCCAGCTTGCCGAACTTCCTCTGCCTCACCTGGAAGCTGTCGGCCACGATGTCCAGCGCCGGGTAGTCGCCCTCCACGGCGGCCGGCGTGCGGCCCTGCTGCGGCTCCAGGTCTTCCGGCAGGATGAAATGCTTCAGCCGCCCGTGGATCAGTCCACGCCCGGCCGGCTTCCAGTTGAACTCCCCGGCGACCTCCCTGCCCGCCAGCGAGCCGCTCCAGTTGCCGTCCTGGGCCCTGGCGTTCACGTGCAGCGCGTGGATGGGCTTGCCGAATACCACCAGCCTGTCCACCGTCAAGTCCACGCCGGCCAGCAGCCCTTCGTCGCCCTGCCCCTTGAGCAGCGGACGCCAGCGGTCCAGATCCAGCGTGCCGAGCGAGCCGGTGATCTGGATTCCGTCCCGTTGCGGCAGGGCTGGCTGCTTGCCGAAGCTCAACACGCCGCGCCGCAACCGCGTCCCGCCTTCCGCTTCGGTCCGTTCGAACAGCCCGAACACCGCGTCGTTCAGGGCCACGCTGAGCAGATCCTGGCCGGAGCCGGTGACCTTGCGCTCGATCAGCAGCGGCCATTCCTGCTGGGCCATCTTGGCGAACGGTTCGGGCAAATCCGCGCTGACCCCAACCAGGTTGGAGCCGATCCGGTAGTCGGGGCTGCCCTTGCGCAGCAATGCGGTTGCGCGCCACTCGGTGGTGCCCTGCAGCCTGCGCAGCAGCGGGTGCTCCACCAGCGTGGCCAGCGCAGCCACGTTGGACCGGCCCTGGGCGTCGAACTGCACGCCGCCTTCGGGTGCGCTCGTCACGTTCAGCGTCGCGGGCCCGCCCAGCACCTGCCCGGTGATCCCCTGCGCCTTGATGCTGGACTCGGTGAACTGCAGCCGCCCGTTGACTTCGCTGATGGCCGGCCGTCCTGGTGCGGCCTCGATCCCGGCGTCAATGAACTGGTAATCCCCGGCCACCCGCGTGTCCCTGGCATGGCGGACCGGGATGGCGAGCTTGAGCAGGAGCTTGCCTGAGCCGGTGGCGCGGATGCCTTCGGTGAACCCGTCGATCATCCCGCTCACCGGACTCTCGTTGATGAAGCGGATCTTGTCCGCGAGCGGGCCGGTGGCCTCGCCGCCGATCTCCAGTCGCTCGTCGCGGTTCAGCAGGTCGGGGATGGCCACCCTCACTTTGGAAAGTTTGGCGCCGAAGATGTTGGCGCTGTCCGCCTTGATCTCCATGCGCCTGCCGCGGAATCCGAGTTCGGCGGAGATGTTCTCTATCCGCGGCCAGCCCGTGGCGTACTCCAGTATGCCGCCGGTGATCCTGGCGGTGACCTGGAACAGGCCGCGCTTCTCGTCCACGAAGGGAAACTCCGCCAGGTCGCCCTTGATGCGCACGGCTGCGTTCTCGGAGCGGCCGCCGAGGATCGCGCTGTCCAGCCACTTGAGCGCCTCCGGGTTGAGCACCAGGGGCAGGTAGTGGCTGGTGTA
>DATMAF010000332.1:0-3401 GCA_035560315.1 Terriglobia bacterium
TCAGGATGTCCCACGACGCGGCCGTCTGCACCATCCAATGGAGCACCGCGGCAATCGCCCCCAGCACTCCCGCCCCCAGCGGGGCCGCCGCCGGCCAGAGGAGCGAAAGCAGCAGCAGCGGCAAACCGATCATCACCATCCCGCTGGCAACCGGAAGGACGAGCAGGTTGGCAAAGACCCCGGACCAGGCCAGGCGGTGAAAATGCAGGGCCATGGCCAGAGAAAGCCCCATTTGGACCACAGCGGTGAAGAGCAGTCCTTCGGCCACCCAGAAGAGGCCGTAAACGCACCACGAAAACGCGGTTCGCAACTCCTGGCGCCCCCGGCCGGCTGGTTTCCGCCGTCCGAACAAATAGTCGAGCAGCACGCGAACGTCGTTGCGGAACTGCTGCTGCCGGGGGCGCAGCAGGAAATCGCGGTTGCGGTCATCCGGGCGGCGCAGCGCCTGGCGATAGGGCGTTGCAACCCATTGGACCAGCGGCACGGCGATGGCCGCCAGGACCAGCACCGCGAAGAACGACAGTTGGAAGCCCGGGTCGCGTAAATCGGACGGGCGCATCGCCAGCAGGAGGAGGGCCGCCGCGGCAATCGAGTTCAATCCCGCTCGGTCGCGATACAAGAACCGGGCCAGCAGATAAATCAGAAACATCAGCGCCGCGCGGGCAACCGGGGCGCCGCCTTCGGCCAGCAAGGCAAAGCCGATCACGGCCGCCGCCACCGCCCCGGCCGTCAGCCACTCTGGAAAGCGCCATCTGTTGGCCAGCCACAACAGAGGAATCGCCAGGGCGAAGACATTCCACCCCGACACCACCAGGATGTGGTAGGTGCCGCTGGCCTGAAACGCCGATTCCACCGGAGGCCGGAGCCAGTCGTCATCGCCCAGCAGCATGGCTTTCAGGATGGCTCCGTGGTCCGAAAGCCCGCCCTTCGGCTCGGCATAGAGCTGGTCGATGCGTGCGAGCAACCGCCCGCGCAGATCAAAGATCGCCGCCCGCCACCCATTTCCCCTGCGCCCGGAAAGCGCCCTGAGGTCCGCTGGCCTCCGCACGCGCGCCGTGAAGTCGATCCCCTGGCGGCGCAGGTAGGCTTCCCAGTCGAAGGAGCCGGGGGTGAGGAAATTGCGCGGGCGGCGCAGTTCGCTGAGAGAAACAAGCAGCCGCGTCCCATAAGCGACGGACAGGGAAGGCGGCCCGTCTGCATTTGGGAAATAATAGACGCGAATCCCGCCGCGGGCTGGCAGCCAATTCCCTGCCTGGCGAATCTGCTCCACCTCCAGATCGAAGGATTCATTGCCCGGGCGCCGCTTGGTGGGGGTGCGGGCCCATCCGATGATCTCGAGCGGCTGGTCCGGCTGCACAGCCCCGGCAGCCGCCAGGACCGGCAACGAACCGGGAGGCGCGTCGTGATGGTCGGCGGCGGCGAAAAAGGTGCCGCACAGGAACAATCCCACGCTGGCGGTAATCGCCACCGCGCCCAAGCGGTTTTTCCAAAGCAGGATGGCGGTCCCGAGGACGACCGCCGTCAGTAGCCCGATTTGTTCCGCAGCGGTGAGATAAAAATAGGGAGCCGCGGCGATGCCGGCGGCGAAGGCGGCGGCAATGGGTAGCAGCGGGTAGCGGCGCACGCTGCGCCCAATTCTACCGAAAAATCCTTGCGATGGAGCGATGCCGTTTCACCTGCGCCTGGCCAAGTGAACAATGGATTCGATGTGGTAGCTCTGCGGAAACTGGTCGACCAGATGGACGGAGGCGATCGCATAGCCCGAAGCGATGATCGCTTTGAGATCGCGCGCCAGCGTGGTGGGATCGCAGGAGACGTAGACCAGGCGCGGAATGCCCAGCCGCCCCAGAGCCGCCAGCGCCGAGGGATGCAAACCGGCGCGGGGCGGATCAACCAGCACCAGGTCCCAGTGGCGCGAGGTGGCCGCCAGAAATTGCTCCACCGTTTTGCGGTGCGGCCGGACGCGGCTGCCCATCACGCCGCAGTTGGCCGCCAGATCGCGCGCCGCCGCCGGATGCGTCTCCACCGCCGCCACGTGCTCGAAGCGGCGCGCCAGCGGCAGCGTGAACAGCCCCGCCCCGGCGTACAGATCGAGCGCGCGCCCCCCGGAATGATCTCCGATCGCCGCCTCGATCAGGGCGGCCAGCGTGGCCCGGTTGGCCTGAAAAAAGGTGTGATGGCTAACGCGGTAGTGAAACTCGCCAACGCGATAGGTGATGGCGCCGCTGCCCCAGACCGCCTCCGGCTGCCGGGAGCCGCCGGAGCGCGGAGCGGTCCACGACCAGCAGACGGAAGCGAACTGCGGCAGGACGGCGCGCCAGGCATCGCCAAAACCATCGGGGGCGGAAAGGGGCGAATAAACCGTCGCCAGCAGCGCGCCGCCGGATTCGTTGCTGAACAACTCCAGCTCCGCTGTTCCGTCGGGGAACGGTGCCGCGACTTCGCCGGCCGACAGACGCCGAAGGACCGCCTCAATGGAGGGCATGGCAATGGGGCAGCAATCCACGGGCACCAAGTTGTGTGATGCGGGTTCCCGGTAGCCGACGCGAAAGCCGGAAGCATCCTTCTCGATTTGCAATCGCACGCGGTTGCGGTACCCCCACGGCGCGGACGCGATGGTCTGAATGGGGATGTCCAGGCGGAGCTTGCCGATGCGCTCGAAGCACTCGGCGAGAATCCGCCGTTTGGTTTCCAGTTGGGCGGCATAAGAAAGATGCTGGTAGTGGCATCCCCCGCAGCTTGAGAAATAGGGACAGCTCGGAGCGATCCGATCCGGGCTGGCTTCGGCGACCTCGACCAGCCGAGCCCGCCGCACGCCGCGCCGGGCCGGTTCCGGAATCACCGCGGCGCGCTCGCCGGCGATGACGCCGGGCACCAGCAGCACACCCTCCGACGCGCGCGCCAGCCCCTCGCCGCCATAGACCATCTTCTCGATGGTTACGGCCACGGCCGGTTCAGCGGCTTCGGATTTCGCTTGGGTCATCACAGATAGAATAAGCTGAGACGGGGCAGGTCGGCCTGCTCCAGCAGCTTGCGCTGCGTGAATTGCTTCTCCAGATGGGCCATCTGTTCCGCGGTGAGCTGGCGGCGGAGCGGGGCAAGCTGGCGGTCCATCTCCTTGCGCCAGGCGACCAGATCGGACTCCGCAGCCGCCGGCAGCAAGGTGGAGTAAATCTTTTCCTCGAGTACGGTCAGCCGCTGCTCGAGATCTTCGAGCTGGAGCGGCCCGTCGCCGCCCGCGCGCTCCGCCATCTCTCGCAGCGAAGCGGCGATGCCGCGAAAATACCCGGCGGATTCGGAACGGTTTTGGGCGGTGAAACGCTCCGCGGCTCGCTCTACTTTCACGGCGTTGGCCTGCAAAAATTCCACCAGCGCCTGGCGGGGAAACGGCTCCGGCGCGG
>DATMAF010000333.1:0-3274 GCA_035560315.1 Terriglobia bacterium
CGCCAGCAGCGGTGGCGCGGCCGCGGCCTGGGGCGTCGCGCGAGGCACCAGCGACGTGCCGGTCAGCCGGTAGCCGGTGGCGGTCTTCTCCCAGCGGCCGTCCTTGAGATCCTTGAGCGCGATGAAGTCCATGACAGCCCAGGCATACGCGCTTGTCACTTGAAAATGACCCAGGTTCGGGCTGTGGTCGGCGAGATTCTCTGCGACGGTGAATTTCAGGCCTGTTTCCCTCGACAGCATCGAGAGCAGAGATGACAGCGGAGGGTTCCTTGCCTGGATGGCCAGCTTGACGTGCAGGCGGCGGTCGCGCCGTAGGGACAGGTCAATGTTGCTCGGGACCGGCTGAGCTGCGGACGAGCTTCCGCCCTGTTTGGCCTTCCCTTCCCTGGAGGCCGGATCAGGTTCCACCGTCGCGGGCGGGTCGCAGGTGGCCACAAGGTCCTTCTGCCCCTTGACGGAGCGTTCGTACTCACGCCACCATTTCTCCCCGGGGAGCCACTTCTGGCGGACGCGCCATTCTTCCTTGCCGTCCGCCGCGCCCGCCAGCGTGGCGTCAATGAGGATGCCTTCCTCGTCTTCATACCTCTTGATCGTCCACGTCGAATACCCATGCGAAATCTCGCTCTGCGGTGGCCCCGAAACGGGGAAATACTCCAGAGGGTATCCGTGCGGCGGCTCCGAGAAGGTCCCTTCGGAGGTGTCGCCGAACGAGTCCAGGTCAGCAAACTTCTTGCCGTCGAAGAGAGCGGCCTTCTTCAGCCAGCCTGTCTCGCGTGCGACGGCGATCCAGCGCTGCTGCGCCAGATGCTGCGGCGTGCCCTTCTGGGGGATAAAGAACAGGTTCCAGCTGTCGGTCTCCCGGTAAGACGCCTTGTTCGGGAGAAGCACGTGAAGGCTGTAGGAAACGGGCGTTGGCTGTTTCTTCTTCGGCCCGGAAGCCGCTGCCGCGGGAAATTGCTGGACCTGCAAGATCCATTTGTCGTTTTTCTGCCAGAAGCGGCTCGGCTCCGGAATGTCCGACGGCTCCAGCGGCGGGCGGTCCTCCCTAAGCCAGGTCCACTGTTTCGTGCCCACGTTGTAGGCGAAACTCAATTCCTGCCCAATGCGCGTCGTCCCTTCCGCGTTGCAGATGATGTACACCATACCGCCTTCCGTCTGAACGTGGACGGTGTGCGCGTAGAGTTCAATGCCTGCCTTGCGCCGAATTTCTTCCGCGAAGGGCGGCCCGCCATCAACCTCGCCGCTCGTCTTGGTATGGTAGTCGAGTTGCGACCCCTCCTGCGGAGACCGCGGCAGCGGCGCAGGTGCTGCGTGGACGTTGACCTTGTAGAGCACAAAGACATGCGTGTAGCAGACCACCAGGTAGCATTCGCCGGCAGTCGGCGCGGCACAGATATGCGCGGCGCTCGGGACCCAGCGCAGGCCGAGGTCCCACCACCAGTAACGCCAGACGACCTTGCGCTCCGGCCGGCGGCCGCCCGGTTTCGCTTTCGCAAGCGCCGTCAGCTCCAGCACCCAGCCGTCCTTGGTCGTGTATTCGCCCGTCAAGCCTGGGACCTCCGGGATAGTGTGCCGCCGACTGGTCAGGTGAAAGAAATACTCCTGCTCGCCGAGGCGCACCTTGCGCTTGAACAGGGTCGTCGCGGGGGTGTCTGTCGGATCAGTTTTTGCGGCCGGCTGTTTGGGCTCGACCGTCCCGTCCTTCTGCGCGGCCGCATCCTTCGACCAGCCGAAAAGGAAAACGGCCAGGGCGCATACCACGACAAACTGCTTCCTTTCCTGGACTGAGTCTGCGAATCGCACTATTCCACGTCGTTGCGCCGTATCCATTGCTTCGCCTCGAGGCTGTAGGTAAAAGGATTGCACATGAGCGTGAGCGACTTTTCCGTAGGCAGGATCGTAATTGTTTAGCGCCTCTGGCGGCAAAGCGGCGCCGCTGGATTGCTTCCGTCTTGCTACACTACGGGTATGGATAACGTGTGTCCCACCTGTGAAGCCCTCCGGCGACGCGTTGCCGAACTTGAAGCGCAGCTCGCCCAGGCTCTCTGCGGCGGCAAACGCCAGGCCGCTCCCTTCGCCAAGGGCCCACTCAAGGCCAAGCCGAAAAAGCTCGGGCGCAAGCGGTGCTGATGTCGTTCTGGGGTACCTGCTGACAGCAGGGTCGCAACGCCCTGGACACCCTGAGCCAGTTGCTGCGTGGTCAACCGGTGCTGCTGGCGCAACCGCCGTAAGCTGGCGTCCCTTCTCTCTCCATCCCCCACATCGATTCCCGACCAGCCTTCCCCGCTACACTACCCCTGCGCACCGAGGCGCTAAACAATTACATGGAAAAGAAGTAATCGGCCCAGTACCTAGCGCGGATCGCCTACGGCGGCCAGCCCATCCTCATTCCCGTCCTCAACGGCCGCCACGCGAACAAAGAGAAAGAAGAAAAGTTGTCAATTGGAAAAGCGAGGCTACAGTAACCTGATGGTGCCTTCAGCTCTCAAACGCGGCACGCACCTCAGGGTTCGCCAGCGTGCAAAGCCCCCAGATGCCGAACGGGATGCCGACGACATAGCACGGGCTGATGCAGGGAATCACGGCCAAGATGCAGGCAATTCGGGCCAGGCGGTAGCTCTGGAGCCGGCGCATGCGCATTGCGCCGCAAAGGATAAACGCGCTGATGACCTGCAGCACGATGTTCAGTGCCATGCGGATCACGAGCTGCGTTTCCTTCGACATGCTGCGCGGCTGCGGCATCTTTTGTGCAGCCCCGCTCGACAGCAGTGCGTCGGTGAAGCAGAATGAGGCAAGCAGCGCGGCAAGGGCAAAGATTGACACCGCCATCAGGGCCTTGGCGGGGCCGGCCACCTTGCGCAGTGCCTCCTCTCGCTGCAAGAGGTAGGGGTCCACTGGCTTCTCCTGCTTGCAATCCCTGGCCGGGTCGGTGCCTTTTGACAGTCCGCGCCTGCTGCCGGATCAGGGAGCCGCACAAGTAGATGGCGCACGAGTGGTCACACTCGCACGGACTGTTCGAGTCGTCAAAACGTTACCGCTCCTTCCGAAGCCGAGCGCACCGTCCGCGCGTACTTCGCCAGCACGCCGCGCTTCTCGCGCGGTTCTGGCTTCTTCCAGGCCGCGCGGCGCCGGGCCAGTTCTGCGTCATCAATCATCGCGTCGAGCCGCTTGCGATCGACGTCGATCGTCACGGTATCGCCGTCCTTCAGCAGGGCGATCGGTCCACCGACCCATGCTTCCGGGGCGACGTGGCCCACGACCAGGCCGCGCGTAC
>DATMAF010000334.1:0-10005 GCA_035560315.1 Terriglobia bacterium
CGGCTCAGCGATTCCGAGTTGGAGGCCATCTATGCATTCTTAAAAACGGTCAATTGATCGCCTCGCTGCCATGGACCAGCCGGAATCCCCGTTTGAAAACATCGAAAGCGCCCTGGAATATGTGGACCTGCTGTTGGAGGCGATCCGGGAAGCGCAGGAGCAGGTGGAGGCGGAAATCGCCCTCCCTGCCGACCCGCAGCAGCCACGGCGCAACGAGGCTCTTCAGTTGGTCAGCTTCAAGCTGGCCAAGCTGTCCACACATATCGGGAGCAGCCGTCGCATTCTGAACGATCTGCGGACGCTGCGCCGCCTGTTGTTGGAAGAACGCCCGGCGCCGGAGACTCCCCCTACTTAACGCTTCCGAAGGCTTCTTTGCACACCTCGTCGGCGCTGCCCGGGGCGCAGCGGCCGAGCTCCATCACCATCTCGCGGGTTCGCTGCGCCGCAATCTTGCGGTCGTCGAACTGGACGGCGGGCGCAAAGCGGATCTTCGGGCGGATCTCCCTCTTTGAGAGCAGGCGCAGCAGGTGCGGCAGGAAGGCCGCCGTTCCCCAGAAGGCCACGTCGGTTTGCGGGTCGCCGTCGGAAACTTCGTAGCGAAGGTGCGCCGGGGTAACGGGCGCTCCGGCGCCGAGAGCGCCTTCAAACAGCGCCGGACGAAACGGCAGCACCGTGGCGCCGTCGGAGCTGGTGCCTTCGGGGAAAAGCACCACCACCACGCCGGCGGCCAGGGCCTCCTGCATCTCGGAGTTCACGCGCCGGGCGTCGGCGGAGCGGCTGCGGTCAATGAACACGGTGCCGGCCATCACCGCCATGGGGCCGAACACCGGCCAGCGTCGCACCTCCTTCTTGGAAACAAAAACGCACGGCGCAACGCTGCTGTACACCAGAATGTCGAGATAGCTGAGGTGGTTTGAGACCAGCAGCCCGCGGGCGGGAAAGGCGCCGGCGGTCTCCACGGCGATGCGCAGCCGCCGCAGGCCCGCCGCGCAGGACTGGTGCAGCCACTGCGCCCGCTCGGCCAGCGACAGGGGACCCCGCAGGCGGCGCAGGCAAAACCGCGCGCAATACTCCCCCGCTGTTCCCAGCACCAGGAACAGCCGAAACAGGCTGCGCAGCCACCGCCCGGGCGCCATCCGCGCCAGTATATCGCTTCAAGATGAATTGACAACCCGGCAGGCCGCGTCTAGAATTTCCGGTAGGCAAGCAAGTCCGCTCGCAGACCGGATCGTTCGGCTCCCGTCCCGCACCGGCGGGACCTGGTTGGCGTTTAGTTTTTTTAGAGGGAGAACCCCCATGGCAGAGAGTAAGCAGAAGGGCTGCCCCCATTCGACCGGCGCCGCCGGCGCGGATGCGGGCGGATGCGAACAGACCCGTCCCCATCTGACGCGGCGCGATTTTCTGATCCGCAGCAACGCCGGCGCGGTGGCGGTCGGCGTGCTGAGCGGGGCCGGCTTCGCCAGCGGGCTGATCGAGGCTCCGCCGGCGGCGGCGCAATCGCCCGCTTCCGCAGCCAACGGCCTGACCATGCGCCGCGTTTCACTCGACATCGATGGCCGGAAGTACGACCTGACCGTGGATGTGCGCGAGAGCCTGTGGGAAACCATGAACTACCAACTGGGCCTGGCCAACTCCAACCTGGGCTGCGACCGGGCGCAGTGCGGCGCCTGCGCCATCCTGGTGGACGGCCGTCCCGTGAACGGCTGCAGCGTGCTCACCGCGCGCCTGGGGCGGGGACAAAAGATTCTCACCGTGGCGGGCATCGCCTCCGGACCCGGCCCGCGCGGCCTGCATCCCGTGCAGCGCGCCTTCTGGCTGGAGGGCGGCTTCCAGTGCGGCATCTGCACCCGGGGATTTGTGATGTCGGCCTACGCCCTGCTCCAGAAGAACAACAACCCCTCCAATGAGGAGATCAAGGAGGCCCTGGCAGGCAATATCTGCCGTTGCGGGGAATATCCAAAGATTCTCAGCGCGGTGCGCAAGGCCGCCGCTGAGATGCGCGGGGAGCGGGTTTCCTACACCGCCCCGCTGGTCAGCCGGGAAGCAGGGGCGGCGTCCTCGGCGGCCGAGACAACCGGCGTCTCCCGGCAGTTTGAATTTGTGGCCGCCCTCGGCACCATCGAGCAGTACGACGACCTGGAACTGGAGTTGCGCCGCCGGCCCGGCATCCTGCGCGTCTCCGGAACGGAGCGAACCATCACCGTCGTGTGGGATCCGGCGCGGCTGAACGAGGCCGCGGTGCGCCGCATCCTGGCGGATCTGGGCCACCCGGTCCGCTAGCCACGGCCAGAAAACGATCGGAAGGAGAAGCAACCGATGGCACTCAAAGTTGACGCGATGCGGGTGGTGCGCGATCCGGCCTATGCCGCCAGCCTGAGCGAGGAACACTGGGCTGCCTTGAAGAGCGATCCGGTGTGGGACGAGTTGGTCGGCGAGTACCCGGAAGCAGTGGCTCCGGTCTTGGAGCTCTACGCCCAGCAGCTCAACGTGCCGGCTCCGCGCACGGCCGCTCCGCCGCCGGAAGCCGCGGTGGACGCCCCGGGCGGCCAATTCGCCGTGATCGGAAAGCGCGTGCCGCGCCTGCACGGGCTGGGCGTGGTCACCAACATCGGCCAGTACACCCAGAACATGCGCATGCCCGGAATGCTCTATACGCGCACCCTGCGCAGCCCGCATCCGCACGCCAAAGTCAAGCGCGTGGATACCAGCAAAGCCGAGGCGCTTGCCGGCGTCGTGGCCATCCTGCATCGCGGCAACCTGCCGGAGGAATATCGGGATGTGAAGCTGGGCAGCGGCCCGCCGGACCGCTACCTCTTCAACGAGGAAGTCTTCGAGATCGGCTCTCCGATCGCGGTGGTGGCCGCCGAGAGCGAGCATATCGCCGACCACGCCGCGCAGTTGATCGAGGTGGAGTACGAAGTTCTGCCGGCCACCCTCGACATGATGGAAGGGACCCAGCCCTACACGCTCAAGCAGTGGGAGAACGAGCACGACGGCACCATCATCGAAGTGACGCCTCCGCTGGTGCGCGGCAATCCCGACGCCGCGCGCGCCGAGGTGACCGTGGAGGCGGTGCTGACCAAATCCACCGAGCAGCACCTGGCGCTGGAACTGACCAATTCCCTGATGTATTGGGACCAGGACCGGCTCATTGTCTATTACACCAACCAGCACGCCCACGGCACCCGCGCCGGCCTGGCGCGGGCGCTGAAGCTGCCGGTGAACCGCGTGCGCGTGATCCAGCCGGGCTACATGGGCTCCGGCTACGGCTACCGCTCCGGGATCGACCTGACGGAGGTGCACTCGGCCATCCTGGCGAAGATGACCGGCCGGCCGATCAAGACGGTCTACACCCGCGCCGAGGATTTTGTCACCCGCACGCACCGGCCGGCATTCCGCAATGAAATGAAGCTGGGTGTGAACCGCGACGGAACCATTCAATTCGGCCACTTCCGCGTCTTCGCCAATGTCGGCGCGCAGCGGGCCGGGGCGGCGGACGGCGCCTGGTTCCAGATGCAGCACCTCTACACGATTCCGAACCTGAAGCTCGAAGCCACCGACGTCTTCACCAACAGCTACAAGTCCGGCCCCTACCGCTGCGTGAGCCATCCGAACGGCACCTTCGCCATGGAAATGATGATGGAGCGCGCCGCCTATGCCATCGGAATGGATCCGGTGGAGTTCCGCCTCAAGAACCTCAATGAAGTCGGCAATCCGGAAAACAAGCGGCCCTTCAGCAACCCGGGCATCCGCGACTGCATTGTGGCGGCGGCCGAGCGGATCGGCTGGAAGCAGAAGTGGCATCCGCCCCGCGCCCGCCAGGTACGGCCGGGGGTGTATCACGGCATTGGCCTGGCGGCGCACGCGTGCAGCCACGGCGCAGGCACCAACCCCGCCACCGGCCAGGTGATCGTCAACACCGACGGCAGCGTGCAGTGCGTTTCGGGCTCCACCGAGATCGGCCCCGGCGAGCGCACCCAGATGGCCATGATCGCCGCCGAAGCCCTCGGCGTGCCGCTGGAGCAGGTTTCCATCGCCACCTACGTTGACACCGACAACACCACCGACACCGGCAGCACCTCGGGGAGCCGCCAGACCAACACCGGCGGGCGCGGCATGTACGAGGCGGCCATGGACGCCCGGCGGCAGATTCTGGAGTACGCCGCCAAGAAATTCGTCGATGACGCCCGGCGGCAAAACCGCACCGTTCAAGTCAGCGCAGAGCAACTGGATCTGAAGAACGCGGAGGTGTTCCTGAAGGCGAATCCTTCGCAGAAGATGCCGCTTTCGGCGGTGGTGCAGTTCGCCGGCGCCTCCATCCTGGGCCGGGCCATCTACCAGCAGGACAATGACTGGCACCGCACCGCCTGGGCGGCGCATGCCGCCGAGGTGGAGGTGGACACCGGCACCGGCTCCGTGCTGGTCAAAAAAATCGTCGCGGCGCACGACGTGGGCCGCGCCATCAACCCCTTCGCGCTGGAGCAGCAGATCGAGGGCGGCGTGGTGATGGCGTTGGGCGCGGTGTTCACCGAAGAGTTGCTGATCGACGCCGCCACGGGCATCCCGCTCAATCCCAACATGCTCGACTACGGCCCGTTGACCATCAAGGATGCGCCGGACGATATCGAAGTCATTCTGATCGAGAAGCCCAAGGCGTACGGCGTCTTCGGCGCGCATGGGATCGGCGAGCCGCCCATGGCCCCGCCGGCCCCGGCCGTGGCCGCCGCCGTTTACAACGCCGTCGGCGTCTGGATGGACCATATGCCCATCACCCGCGAGAAGCTGCTGGCGGCGCTCAAGACCGTGCGCTAGTGCTGCGCACCCCTGTGCGCTCCCCACTGAGCCGCTCGTCGCGAGCGGCCGGCGGGGAGCCGGATGGAATCTGAGGCGAGGTACCTATGAAAAGCTTCGAACTCTACGAACCCACCACCGTGCAGGAGGCCGTCGGCATCCTGGCGAAATTCGGCAACCGGGCGCGGCCACTGGCCGGCGGCAGCGACCTCGTGGCGGGCGTGATGAAAGACTGGGTGGCGGGCGACGGCATGCCCCTGCCCGACGCGCTGGTGGACCTCACCACCATCCCGCAGCTCAAGGGCATCAAAGTGGATGCGCAGGGCGCCACCATCGGCGCCAACACCACGCTGGCCGAGATCACCGAGTCGAAAGAGCTCGCGGAACGCTTTCCCCTGCTGACCAAGGCGGCGCAGAGCGTGGCCTCGCAGCTGATCCGCAACTTTGCGACGCTGGGCGGCAACATCAACCAGCGGCCGCGCTGCTGGTTCTTCCGCGGCAAGGACTTCAACTGCTTCAAGAAGGGCGGCGACTTCTGCTATTCGGTGAACGGCGACAACCGCTATCACGCCATCATCGGGGGCGAGTCCTGCTACATCGTGCACCCTTCGGACACCGCCGTGGCGCTGCTGGCGCTGAACGCGCAGGCCAAGATCGCCGGGCCGTCCGGCGAGCGCACCGTGGCCTTTGACAACTACTTCACCGGGCCGCGCGAGGACATCCTGCGCGAGAACATCCTCAAGCCTGAAGAAATCCTGCTCGAAGTCTTCATCCCCGCGCCCCCCGCGGGCACCCGGCAGGTCTGGTCCAAGCTCAAGAACCGCGAGGTGTACGATTTCGCCATCGTCGCCGTCGCCGCCGCCTTCCAGGTGTCGGACGGCACGTGGACCGACGGCCGCGTCGCCCTCGGCGGCGTCGCGCCGGTGCCTTACCGCGCCACCGTCGTTGAGAACCAGCTCAAGGGCAAGCCCATCCAGGCCGCTATCAAGCAGGCCGCCGCCTCCATCCGCACCGTGGCCCGCCCCATGTCGATGAACGCCTATAAAGTCGACATCGCCCAGACCATGATCGAGCGCACCATCTTGAGCGGCCTGGCATAACTCGGGGCGGGTGTATCCTGTTCATGGTTTGGCCCGGGACTTTGAATTCCTCGGAAATATTCGGGATATCAAGGGGTAGCCGTGGCACGTTCCGGCTCGCCAGGATGCCGCGGGTTTTCTGTGGCCAATATTCCCTCAGCGGGTCATTCTGAGCCCTTCGGCCTTGTTCAGGATCAACTCCACGAAGAATCCGCCGTGGGTTCTGCCCGGCACAAAATGCAGATCCTTCGTCGCCGAAACGGTTCACCGGATCATTTCGTCCTCAGGAAGACCGCAGCGGCAGTAGGCCATTTGCGGCCTTCGCTTGGGAGAGGACGGCCTGGATGCAGTTGAGCAGCCCGCCGCGGAGGTTGCCCGGCATGTCCCATTGACCACGTCCCATAAATATGGGATCATTGAGCCATGAAGACCACGCTGGAGATTCCAGACCCCATTTTTCGGCGCGCCAAAGCCAGAGCCGCCGAGCAACACATTCCATTGCGGCAATTTGTAACCGATGCGGTTGAGGAAAAGCTTAAGGAGAAAACTCCGAGTCGCCTTAAAGCGCGAACGCGCCTATTCGGCGGATTGCGGCATTTGAAAAAAGAAACGGCTCGCATCAACCGAATCATCGAAGAGGAATTCGAGCGCATTGACCCGGAGGATTGGGCTTGATCCCCCGCGTGGCGCTGGATACGAATGCCTTATCTGCCATCGCGGATGCTGAACCATCCATGGCAAGATACTTCAAACAGGAAGGCGATATTTGCCTGCCTGTTATCGTGCTCGGGGAGTTTCGCTATGGCATACTCGAGTCCCGGCGGCAGGCTGCTTACGAGAGATGGCTGGCCGAACTTCTGTTGAGCTGTAGAATCCTGGATCTCACGGAAGAAACCGCGAAGTTGTACGCCCAACTTCGCCTCCAACTGAAAGAAAACGGACGTCCCATCCCTTCGAACGACCTATGGATCGCGGCGCTATGCCTCCAGCATTCACTTCCTTTGTTAAGCCGCGATCGCCACTTCGACTATGTCAAGGGCATACAACGCCTCGGCTGGTAGCACCGCGTCTTGTTTCGAGGGTGGTGTCCTGTAGGCTGCAGAATCGGGATAATGCGGTTGAGCAGCCAGCCGTGGATGACGTCGTGGTGAAGCGAAAGAGCGGTAGAGTGGCCGCATGGCGTCTATTGATATTGCCGGACTGAGCAGGGAAGAACGCCTGCGACTCCTGGATCAGCTCTGGGAAAGTCTGGCCGCGAAGCCCGAGGCGCTGCTGCTCACCGATGCCCAGCGGGAGGAATTGGACCGGCGCCTCGACGATCTGGAACGGGAAGGGCCGCTCATGAGCCGTTCGAGAGCGGTCCCGGCCCGCTGCCTGACTGGCTGAGGACGGCCTGGATGCAGTTGAGCAGCCAGCCGTGGATGACGGTGTTGGTGGCGATGTAGCCGCCCTCGGAGTAAAGCCACGAGTTGCCGTCGGCGTCGGTGAGCACGCCCCCGGCGCGCTCCAGGATGAGGCTGGCGGCGGCGATGTCCCAAATCTTCAGATCCAGATGCCAGTAGGCGTGCAGCCGTCCCGCCGCCACGTTGCACAGGCCCAGCGCGGGCGAGCCCATCAGGCTGAGTTCTCCGACCTGATCCAGCATCAGCCCGACAATCTGGCGGGCCTGGGCGCGGCGCTCGCCTCCGCGCGGCCAGTCGGTGCCGACCAATGCCGCCTCCCAGGCCTCCAGCCCTTCGAGCCGGTGCTGCACGGTGATTCTCCGCCCGTTGAGCGTGGCTGGGCCCTCCTTTGTGGCCGCGAACAGTTCGTTGTTGCAGGGGTCGTAGACCACGCCGACACCAATATCTCCCGCTGTGCGCAGCGCGATGGAGATGGCGAAATAAGGAATCCCCTGGACAAAATTCAGGCTGCCGCAGATGGGATCGACGATCCAGAGATGCTCGGCCTCGACGGGCACCGGCGCCTCCTCCGGCCCTTCTTCCGCGAAGACGGCGGAGCCGGGTAGCTCAGCAAGCAGCGCCGCGGTGATGGCTTCCTGCACTTCGAGCGAGGCCTCACAGGTGGCGTCGCGCAGGCCCTTCCAGGTGAGATAGCCCGGCTTGCCGAGCCGCGCCACGGCCTTCTCGCCGCCCGCGCGCGCTGCGCGCCCCGCTACGTCCAATGCGTGCTGAAGTTCCATAGGGAGAGTCTACAGGAAATTCGCGACGCCGCCGACCATCGCGCCCGCCACGGCGCCGTCGGGATGGAGCAGCACGAGATCGGCGTCGGCGCCCTCGCGAAGCCAGCCTTTGCGCTGCTCGATGCCGAGCAGGCGCGCGGGATTGAAGCTGGCCATGCGCACCGCATCGAGCAAAGTCGCATTCGCCATGCGGACCATATTGCGCACGGCGCGGTCCAGCGTGAGCACGCTTCCGGCCAGAGCCCCTTCTGCATTGCGGCATGCGGGCAGCCCGGTGCGCGGGTCATCCGTCAACTCGATTTCCATCCCGCCCAATGAATACCGCCCGGGGGTCATGCCCGTTGCGCTCACCGCATCGGTGACCAGCACGGTCCGGCTGACGCCCTTCGTGCGCACCAGCAGGCGCAGCGCGGCGGCATGAACGTGTACGCCGTCGGCGATGACTTCCGCCCGCACGCGGTCGTCGGTGAGAACGGCGCCGAGCAGCCCGGGATCGCGGTGCGCGAACGGCCGCATGGCGTTGAAGACATGCACGGCGTGCGAGGCTCCGGCGTCAATCGCGGCCATTGCCTGCTCATAGGATGCGTCGGAGTGTCCGACGGCCACCTTCACCCCCTTGCCGATGGCGTACTGCTGCACCTCGGCGGCGCCCTCCCGTTCCGGCGCCAGCGTGAGAATGCGCAGCCAGCCGCCCGCTGCATCCAGAAACTGCTGGAAAAGGGGAATCGAGGGCTCCTGCAAATCTTCGCGCCGATGCGCTCCCCGGCAGCCGGCGCTGAGGAAGGGTCCTTCCAGATGGATGCCGAGCGGCGTGGCCATCAACCGGCCGCTGCCGGTCCAGCCGTCGAAGACCCTGCGCAGACCCCGCAGCGATTTGGTCAGCCCGTCGGGCTGGGCCGAAAGCGTGGTCGGAACAAAGCTGGTGGTGCCGTGCTGAGCCGCCAGCGCGGCCACCGCTTCGACCGCTTCCCGCGTGCCCTCCATCACATCATGGCCGGCGCTGCCATGAATGTGCACGTCGATGAAGCCGGGGGCAAGGATCGTATCGCCCAGATCGACGATGCGCGCCGTCGGAGGTACGGCCACTGAATCGCGCGGGCCGACAGCGCGGATAATTCCATCCTCGATGAGCACGAGCCCGTTTCCGACGAGTTCCAGCGGTGTGAAAAGTTGACGTGCGGCCAGCGCGAGCATTGACATGGTCAGACCCGCAGATGCTCTTCCAGGGCCCGCAAGCTCCCGCCGTATTTCTTGAGGAGCCTTTCCGCGGCCGCGCGGCTCACTCGCCGGCGCAGCATGAGGAAGGCGACTTTGACGTTGTTGCCGGACTCCTGGAGGGCCCGCGCGGCGGCCCCGGGGGACGCACCCGTCAATTCCGTCAGAAGGCGGCAGGCGCGCTCGACCAGCTTGCGATTGGTCGGCTGCACGCCCACCATGTACCCCTGATAGACGTGCCCCAGCCGCGCCATGACCGCCGTCGAGATCATGTGCAGGACCATCTTCTGCGCCAGGGCCGCTTTCATCCGCGTCGAGCCGGCCAGCACCTCCGGGCCGGTTTCCGGGACCACGGAAATCCGCGCCACCCGCGTGGCGGGCGAGCCGGGATTGTTGGTGATGGCCACCGTCGCGGCGCGCCGCGAGCGGGCATAGGCAAGGGCAGCGACCGTGTACGGCGTGCGGCCGCTGGCGGTAATTCCAATCACGATGTCGCGCGGGCCAACCCGCCGCGCCGCCAAGTCGCGGCGGCCTTGCTCGCGATCATCTTCGGCCCCTTCCGCCGCCCGCCAGAACGCGCGCGGGCCCCCCGCGATCACCGCCTGCACGGTCTCCGGCGACACGCCGAAGGTCGGCGGACACTCGGCGGCATCAAGCGCTCCCAGCCGCCCGCTGGTTCCCGCTCCGACATACAGGATGCGCCCGCCGCGGCCAACCGCGCGAACCGCGGCCTCCACC
>DATMAF010000335.1:0-7038 GCA_035560315.1 Terriglobia bacterium
TCTGGAAATATAAAAATATGAAGACGGATCGTGGCAGCCAAGCAGCCCGCTATGCCGACCGGTTCGCGGCGATGGGCGCAGAGCCCCGCCTGCGCATCGTGCGGCTTTTGCTTCGCTCCCATCCCCGCGGCCTGGTGGCGGGAGCGATGCAGCAGGAACTGGGAATTCCCGCTTCGACGCTCTCCCATCATCTCGACAAGCTCAAAAGCGAGCGGCTGGTGCGGGTCCGGCGCGAAGGGACGTTTCTCTGGTACACCGCCGACACGGAGACCTTGCAGGATCTGCTTGGTTTCCTCTACGCGGAGTGTTGCAGCCGCAGCCATGCGGTTCCCTCCGGCGGGCTGGTTTTTATCACCCGGCCATCGCCGAAATCCCAAGAAAGGAAAAACCAATGGAAAGCCAGGGCATCCAGGAAGTAGTCAGGAAAAAATATGGCGCGGCGGCGCGGCGCGTGACGGCCGGCGAACACGGCGGCTGCTGCGGCGGCGGAACCGCGCTGGCGGCCTGCGCGGACCCGATCACATCCCACCGGTACGATCCGGCGCAACTCGGCGCGCTTCCTCCCGAAGCCGTGCTGGCCTCGCTGGGGTGCGGCAATCCGACGGCGCTGGCGCAATTGCATCCGGGGGAAACCGTGCTCGATCTGGGCTCTGGCGGCGGCATCGACGTCTTGCTCGCAGCCCGGCGGGTTGCTCCGGGCGGCAAAGCCTACGGATTGGACATGACGGAAGAGATGCTGGCCCTGGCGCGCGAGAATCAGCACAAGGCGGGCATCGAAAACGCGGAGTTTCTGCAAGGCGAGATCGAAAACATCCCGATGCCCGACAACTCCGTTGATGTGATTATTTCCAACTGCGTCATCAACCTCTCGGCGGACAAGGATCGCGTCTTGCGGGAGGCTTTCCGGGTGCTCAAGCCGGGAGGCCGCTTCGCCGTCTCGGATGTGGTGATTCGGGGCGAGATGCCGGCGGCTCTGCGGCGCAGCCTCGAGCTATGGGCCGGTTGCATTGCGGGAGCGCTGGAAGAAACCGAATACCGCCGCAAGCTGGCGGCTGCCGGTTTCGAGGGCATCGAAGTGGAGCCGACCCGCCTCTACCACGCGGAGGACGCCCGCCAATTGCTGGCAGCCGAGGGCATCGATGCCGCTGCCATAGCTCCGCTGGTCGATGGCAAATTTATGAGCGCCTTCCTGCGGGCCAAAAAGCCCGGCGCGTCCTGTTGCGGTCCGGCCTGCTGTGGCGCGGGAGCGGTTCCCTAGCCGAGGTCGCCTCGGGGTTGGGGAGTGGAAGCCGGGGTCCCCTGTGCGGAGCCCCTCGCAGCTACGGCTTCCACCCCTCCGGCAGGGATAACTCCGTTTGCTTGTTGCCGTCCGCTTCCGGAAGGCTCGGCGCATCCCAGGGGGGGATGGGCGGGCGGCCCGGCTCGTAGAGGGATTCGATCGGTCCCCACAGATGGTCCACGCGATCGGTGAACAGATCGCCGATCAGCAAGTCCGTGATGGAGCCTCGCAAGTGCGGATACTAGCGGACGAATCGTCCGAAGTTGAAGCCGCTATAGAATTCGCAGACCAGGCGCCGCATCCGGTCCATGCCTTGGCTGAATTCCGGTCCCCACTTGCCGAGCTGGGCGGCGGAGGTGTCGCCGCGCGCGAGCCCCTCGACAATGGCATCCGCTGCCAGTTCGCCAGACTTCAGCGCCAGCAGGATGCCCGAGGAGTAAAGCGGATCCAGGAACCCGAACGCGTCGCCCACCAGCACCCAACCCTCGCCCGCCACCCGCTTCGAGCGGTAGGAGAAATCCCGGGTTGCAAAATACCCCGAAACCCGCTTCCCGGGAGCGACGCGCTCCCGCACCGCCGGACAAGCGGCGATTTCCCGTTCGTAGGTCCGCCCGAAATCGGAGCCGCCCGGGAACAAATAGTCAAATCCCGCCACCACACCCACGCTCACCGTATCCTCCGGAAGAGGGATGTACCAGAACCATCCCCCTTCGTGGGGAGTTTGCACAACGAGGGTGGCGCCTTCGTCTCGTCCGGCGTCGCGACGGGCGCCCTTCCAGTAGGCCCAGATAGCTCCTTTGCGGAGCACGGGGTCCCAGACGCGCAGCCGCAGGCGGTTCATCAGCAAGCTGGCCTGGCCGCTGGCGTCCACGACCACGCGGGCGCGGAAATCGCGCGCAGCCCCTGCTGGGCCATCAGCGTCGCGGCGGTGGAACCGGCCGGCCCGCCGCCGATGACAATCACGTCAGGGTCCTTGCCGTTCTCCAAGTTGCGGGTCATTCCCCCTCCGGCCGGATGGGCTGGGAAACCGCTACGAGGCTGCGGAGCGCCGGCGCGCCGTCCGCCGGGCCATCACGTGTACCGGATGCCCACATGCTGCGGCAGAAAGAAGCGCGGCAGCAAGGCGTCCACCTGGAGCAGTCCCTGGCGCGACAGCGAGACGATTTCGTCGGTGGCCGCTTCCAGGTAGCCTTCCGAGCGCAGCGATGCCAGTTGCGAACCGAACCGGCCCAGAATGTTGACGCGATACTTGACCTGGAAATACGCCGGACGAACGGCGCCGAGCTTGAGCTGCAACACCAGCTCGCGGATCAGCCGCTCCTCTTCCGTGGGACGATAGGCGCGACGCAGCGGCAGTTGCCCGCCCCCGAGCGCTTCTCGATACGGCTCCCTTTGGTCGACGTTTTGCAAGTGTGTGCCGTTGATGTGTCCAAAGGAAGCCACCCCCAGCGCCACCATGTCGGCTCCTTGCCACAGGAGGTCCCGGTAGAGGAACTTGGTGCGGGCGGGGTGGCGGACGGCGGTGTAGGCGCTGCCGATGTGATAACCGGCCTCTTCCAGCGCCGCGAAGGCTTCCTGGACCCAGCGCCGCTTGGTGGCCCAGTCTGCAATCTGCCCGGCAAACTGGCCGCTGCCGCGCAGCCACTCGTCTTTGAACAGGCCGAATCGCTACCGATCCGAGAAGCAGGTAATTTCCCGCCGTGGCTCCCAGCCCAGTTTTTTGGCATACTCCAGCCAAAAAGGGCAGCCGCTGGCCGGATCGAAATGCCAGTCCACCACCTCGCGCACCCACGCATCGAGCGCGGCGGCGGCCGCTTCGGCCCGAGCGTTCCTGTCCGTGACGGAATGCGGATCTGCGATTTGCATGGGTCGTCGTATACGGAAATTCCCACCGTCAAGGGCGGGATTTCAGCGCCGGAAAAACGTCGCCACCACTCGCCCGCCCGGGCGGCGCAAGATCACTGGCCGCCGGCTCAATCGCCGGGGCATTTCTTATACGGGCGGCCAGCCGGATGCGTTTCACCAGCCTCCCGGCGGCTTAGCGGCTAAAACGGGATATCGTCGTCGGTGATCTCCGGGGGGGGCGACTGGTCGAAATCGCTCTCGGGGGCCGGAGCCGTGCTGCGCACGCCGGCCGGGGAGCGGGGGGCTCCTCCGCCGCCCTCGCCGCGGCCCCCCAAAATCTGTACGTCGGAAGCCACGATGTCCACGCTGGTGCGCTTCTGGCCATCGCGTCCTTCCCAGGTGCGGGTCTGGATGCGTCCTTCGACATAGGCTTGGCGGCCCTTGCTCAGGTACTGGGCGCAAATCTCGCCGAGCTTGCCCCAGGCGACGATGTTGTGCCACTCGGTCTCTTCCTTCAACTCACCGTTCTTGTCCTTATAAGCGCGGGTGGTGGCCAGCGAAAACTTGGTTACCGACTGACCCGAAGGCAGATAGCTCATTTCGGGGTCTTTGCCCAGATTGCCCACCAGAATGACTTTGTTCACGCCTCTTGCCACGCCCAGGCTCCTTCCGA
Organism: Terriglobia bacterium; assembly: GCA_035560315.1. GTDB lineage: Bacteria > Acidobacteriota > Terriglobia > 2-12-FULL-54-10 > 2-12-FULL-54-10 > DATMAF01. The sequence goes on from DATMAF010000335.1 coordinate 3,798, forward strand.
CAGATTGTCTGGTGTGGGATGATTATACCTCCGGCTTCGGCCGCCGCGCCACCACGAGGCGGCCCTCACTGGTTGACGGCCTGCTCGGCGCGCTCGCGCTGCTGATGGCGCTCGTCGAATTTGCCGAAGATCATCTTGCCGGCGGTGGTCTGGAGGACGCTGGTGACGGAGATGTCGATGGTCTTCGAGATCATCTTCCGGGCGTTGTCCACCACCACCATGGTGCCGTCGTCCAGGTACCCCACGCCCTGGTTGTACTCCTTGCCTTCTTTCAGAATGAAGACCCGCATGGTCTCGCCGGGCAGCACCACCGGCTTGAGGGCATTGGCCAGCTCGTTGATGTTGAGGACCTCGACCCCTTGCAGTTGGGCGATCTTGTTCAGGTTGAAGTCGTTGGTCACGATCTTGCCCTCGTACGACTTGGCCAGCTCAATCAGCTTCATGTCCACTTCGCGGATCTGCGGGAAATCGTCATCGACGATCTGCACCACGACGGTGGTCATCTTCTGAATTTTTTGCAGGATGTCCAGGCCGCGCCGGCCCCGGTTGCGTTTGAGCGGGTCGGGCGAGTCGGCGACTTGCTGCAACTCCCGCAGCACGAATTGCGGAATCACCAGGACGCCATCCAGAAACCCGGCGGCGCAGATGTCTGCGATGCGCCCGTCGATGATGACGCTGGTGTCCAGAATCTTGTGGCTGCGCCTGCTCTGCTTCTCCGCGCCAAACAGGCCGCCCAGCGCCGCCAGGTTCAGCATGTCGCCTTTGCGCGCTCCCACCATCAGCCCGATGTAGGTCATCACCACCATGACGAACATTTGCAGGAACGAAAGCGTGTTCCGGGGGATGGTCGACTGGCCCAGCACCAAGCTCATCAGGTAGGCGCCGGTGATGCCCAGCAGCGAACCCACCGCGGCGCCGATCAGACGCTTCAGGCTGGCGCGGCCGACCCGCGCCTCAAAAATGAGGATCGCCAGGCCCAGCCCCAGCCCCAACAGGGAATCGTACCATCCGGAAATTCCAAAGGGCTGATAGTAGTACGATGCCGCTACGAGAATAACGACCAAGACAAGACGGACTACAATCCAGTCGAGCAATGGAGAAATCCCCCCCATCTGGATTCGGCAAAGAAGACGGGCCGGAGGTATGAACCGGTGGCGCCGTTAAGCAGGACGAGGAAATTCCGGCTGCCGTTCTCCGCCGTGCAATGGCTGTGAACCACATGGTTTCCTTCTCACCGCGTGCTCGCTGCGCGGGGGAGGAAGAACCGCCGGCCCGCGCAGCTTGGAAAACCTGCTTGAGTGTAACACAGGCCCGCAAACGGCCTTCCGAAAATCGATGCCGCCGGATGGGGAAACCCCTGGTTGGGCAAGGAGAATGCTACGGCAGATAGCGGCGCGGCACGCGCTTGCCGATGCCGCAGAGGATTTCGTAGGGCAGGGTCCCGCTCACTTCGGCCAGATCGATGGCATTCTGCGAGGCCTCTCCCTGCCGTCCAATCACGACCACTTCATCCCCGACGCGCACCTCCGCAACATCCGTTACATCCACCAGCGTCAGGTCCATGCTGATGCTGGCGACGATGGGGGCGAACTGGCCGCGGACAATCACCCGGCCGCCGCCGGAAAGCCGCCGGTTCATGCCGTCGGCGTAGCCGGCCGGCAGGGTGGCAATCCGCGAGCGGCGCGGCGTGACGTACCGGCCCCCGTAGCCCAACGGAATTCCGGCGGGAACTTCCTTGACGGCGATGATCCGGGTCTTGAAGGAAAGAATTTCTTTCACCGGCAAGCGCGTCACCGCCGGGGGCGGAGAGCTTCCGTCGAAGCGCAGCGGCACGTGGTAGCCGTAGAGCAGCAGGCCGGGGCGCACCATGTTGCCCCACGACTCCGGCCGGCCGACAATGGCCTCGCTATTTGCCTGGTGGAAATACCGCGGCCGGATGCCCGCCTGCGCCAGCCCCTGCCGGACGCATTCGAACCGTTCCATCTGCTCCTCGGTCTGGCGGGTGGTGAAATCTTCGGCCGCCGCGAACTGCTCAAACAAACCCTCCAGCTCCACATAGGACATGCTGCGATACAGCTCCAGGAAGGGCTGCACCCCCTGCCAGTGCAGCCCCAGCATGCCCATGCCGGTATTCACCTTCAGATGAAAGCGGATGCGGCGGTCCATGCGCCGGCCCCAGTCTTCGATGGTGGCGAGCTGGTCCTCGGCATAGATGGCCGGGACGAGGTCGTAGTCCGTCAGCGCGCTCTGCTCGCCCTCCCAGAAGCCGGTCAGCAGCAGGATGGGCTGGGTGATGCCCAACTGGCGCAGTTCTACTCCCTCGTCGGCGGAGGCTACCCCGAACCAATCCACCCCCGCCTGCGCCAGCGTGCGTGCGACTTCCGACAGGCCGTGTCCGTAGGCATCCGCCTTGACGACAGCCATGATGGCCCGCTGCGGGCCAACGCGCTCGCGGATGACGCGGTAGTTCTCCGCCAGTTGCGAAAGGGAAACTTCCGCCCAGGTTGGCCGTGTTGCCATAGGATGAATCCGAGCCGCCCGTTGGCTTCGCTCCGGACCACGAACCAGCCGAGCGGCGGCTGCCGGGCACTGCAGAGCGCGGCAGGGGCTGGGCTACTAAATTGCCTCCGCGTCAAAGTCCTCGGCTAGGTTCTCATAACAGGTGTACTTTGCGAGAAAGGCCAGTTCGATGGTGCCGGTCGGGCCGTTGCGCTGCTTTTCAATAATCAGTTCCGCCCGCCCCCGATTGCTTTCGGTGGGCTTAATCAATTCCTCGCGGAACAGGAAGGCTACCAGGTCGGCATCCTGCTCGATCTGCCCGGACTCGCGCAGGTCGGACAGGCGCGGCCGCCCGCCGCGCTCTTCCGGGGCGCGGTTGAGCTGGGAGATGGCGATCACCGGCACCCGCAGCTCTTTCGCCAGGCTCTTCAACCCCCGCGAGATGCTGGAAATTTCCTGGGTGCGGTTTTCATACCGCCCGCGCCCGCTCATCAGTTGCAGGTAATCCACCACGATCAGCCCCAGCCCATGCTCCGCCTGGAGCCGCCGCGCCTTGGCGCGCATTTCGGTGATCGACAGCGCCGGAGTGTCATCAATGAAGAAAGGGGCCTCGGCCAGCCGCCCCAGCGCGGCGGCCATCCGCGACCAGTCCTCGCGGCTGGCAAAGCCGGTCTGCATCCGGTGCGAATCGACCCGCGCCTCGGCGCACAGCAGGCGCAGCACCAGCGCCTCTTTGGACATC
>DATMAF010000336.1:0-2595 GCA_035560315.1 Terriglobia bacterium
GCATCGCTTCGATTCTTTTCATGGTCCAACTTCCTGCCTGGGAGTGTTCGGCGTTTTCGGGGAAGACGCCGCCGCGCTAGCGGCAGCCGCCGCGGCTTGTTGCACCGCTTTTTGAGCTTCCTGCGCCTGCAATGCCCGGACATACAGAATGACCTTCCAGCGGTCATCGCGGGGAAGCAGTGAAGCATACGAAACCATGTTTCCTTGTCCGTAGCTCAGGACGTGGAACATTTGTCCATCCTTCATGCGCAATGCATTCTCAGCGTGCAGGGAAGGCGGCGGCGGAACTCCCCGAGCCGCCACCGGTCCATTACCCAGCCCGGAGACGCCATGGCAGGGAGCGCAAAAATTCGTGAACACCACCGCGCCGCGAGCAACGGCCCCGGCGTCCGCGGCGGAAAATGGGTTGGTCAATTCCTCTCCTGCGCGGCGGGCCTCTTCCGGGGCAGGACCATAGGTCAACGGGAGCGCGCCGCGGGGAATGGTGCCGGGCACCGGCGGGCGCAGCGTCGCGCCGTCCGCGAAATTGGGGTTGGCGGCAAAGGCGCTATAGGCAGGCGAGTGGGCCATCTCGGGCAGGTATTCATAATTCGGGCGGGTGAAGTTCGGCGGGCTCGCTACGATCAGCGCGAGCCCCCCGATCAACGCCACTGCCAGCAGCGCATTCGTTGTTCGGATCGACATCACGTTTTTCCTCGGCCGCTCAGGCGACCCGCTCCTCGAGAGCGACGGCGTTATGCTGCTGCATCAATTGCCGCACCTGCTCCACATCCACGTCCCCGCCGGTATGCTCGAACACCAGCGTGAACTGGTCATTGGTGACGCGGGGAGAAATCAACTGGGCCTGCTTGCCCGGATAGAGCTTGCTGACGATCAAGAAGGCGATGACCGTGCTGATGCCGGCAAAAAGCACCATGATCTCAAAGGTCAGCGGGACAAACGCCGGAAGCGAATCCCACGGCTTGCCGCCCACGTTGATGGGCCAGTCCAGCCACGAAGCCCAGTATTCAAAGCCGACTTTGGCTCCCGCCCCGATCAATCCCAGGGCAAAGCACACCCAGGGAAGGCGCGACGGCGGCAACCCCATTTTTTTGTCCAGGCCGTGGACGGCGTAGGGAGCATAAATGTCCAGGATGTTCCAGTGGCGCCGGCGCACGGCGCCCGTAACATCCAGGATGTCCTGCTCCCGCTCGAAAGTGGCGACGAACAATCTACGGCTCATGTGAATTCTCCCCCGCGCGAGCGCCGTGGCTGAGCACCCCCTTCACCTCGCCCATCGCGATCACCGGAAGGAACCTGCAAAATACAAAGAACAAAGTGAAGAACAGGCCAAAGCTTCCGGCCAGCGTCGCCAGCTCAATGGAGGTAGGGGCGTAATCGGCCCAGTTGGCCGGCAGATAATCGCGGTGCAGCGAGGTTACGATAATGACAAACCGCTCAAACCACATCCCCACGTTGACCAGCACACAGATCACCAGCACCAGGCCGAGCCGCGACCGCACGCCGCGAAACCACAGTAATTGCGGAATCAGGACGTTGCAACTGACCATGATCCAGTACGCCCAACCGAACGGGCCCAGGGCGCGGTTCAGAAAAACAAACTGCTCGTACTGGTTCCCGGAGTACAGAGCCGTGAAGAACTCCGTCGCGTAGGCCAAAGCCACCATCCCGCTGGTGGCGACGATGATTTTCGACATCACATCCACATGGCGGGGCGTGATGTAGTCTTCCAGGCGCATGGTTTTGCGCACCAGAATCATCAGGAACAGAACCATCGCCATCCCGGAAAAGATGGCGCCGGCGACGAAGTACGGCGGAAAGATGGTGGCGTGCCAGCCAGGGATCACGGAGGTGGCGAAGTCCATGCTGACGATGGTGTGCACAGAGACGACCAGCGGGGTGGCCAGGCCTGCCAGCAGCATGTAAACCGTTTCATACCGCTGCCAGCACCTGATAGACCTGCTCATAGCGGTGCCACTGCCTGGCCGAGCCGGTCCAGCCGAGTGCCAGAATGCCGTAGCAGATCTGGCCAAAGCGGCCTTTTGCGCGGTCGCGCAGGGTGGCCAGATCCGGCACCAGCCCCAGGTACCAGAACACCGCCGAGATGATGAAGTAGGTCGAGATGGCGAAGGCGTCCCAGGCCAGCGGCGAGCGGAAATTAATCCACAGCGGCCCGCGGAAATTGGGATACGGGAACACCCAGTAGGCCAGCCAGGGCCGGCCCATGTGAATGAGCGGAAACAATCCGGCGCAGATCACGGCAAACAGCGTCATGGCCTCCGCCGAGCGGTTCACCGAGGTCCGCCAGCGCTGCCGCAGGAGGTAGAGGATGGCGGAAATCAGCGTCCCGGCGTGGCCGATCCCGATCCAGAAGACAAAGTTCGTGATGTCGAAGGCCCAGCCGACGGTCGCGTTCAACCCCCAGGTCCCAATGCCCGTCGCGATCTGATAGGCGATGGCGGCGGTTCCCACCACCAGAACCGTGAACGAAAGGAGAAATCCGATCCACCACCAGCCAGAGGCGCGGCGCTCCAGTGGAGCGCAGACGTCCTGGGTTACCTGCGCCAGGCGTTTGTTGCCGTGAATCAACGGCGG
>DATMAF010000337.1:0-3170 GCA_035560315.1 Terriglobia bacterium
TTCGGGGCAGGAAGGGGCGCAACCTCAGCCGGGGTGAGGCCGGCAGGCGGTGGTGGAGCCGTTGCCGGCTCCTGGTGGGAAGCAAGCTCCTGGCGAAGCCGCCAGCTCTGCACCGCCAGCAGGCCGGTCATGCCAAGTAAGAGCACCAAAGTAACCGTGTTGGCTATCTTCAGAAACTGTCCTTGGGGTTTGTTATCTGCCATGACCATCCTTCCTTCCGGCTCTTGCCGTTTCGAATCGCGGGGAACTGCCCCCGCGCCGCGGTTACCGGCCGAGACCTACCGCCAACAGTACAAACCCCGTGGGCATGAAAAGGTTGCTCGAAGGTGGTTACCCAGGATGGCAACGCTGGACAGACGGAACCGCCTGCGGGCTTTGGCGGCCGGGATCGGAGTGGCGCTTCTGGGAGTCCCGCCGTTTGCGGCGGCGCAATGGCCGTGGAGCAGAACCCCCGATCAAGTTACGGCAACGTGCTCGATCGAGCCAGCACGGCTGGAGCAGGGTTCGCCACAACGTTTGAAGGCGCGGGTGGAGGCTGCCGATACCCGGAAGCACCCCCTGGCCTATGTGTGGTCCGGAAACGGAGGACGGATACTTGGCGCCGGCGCCGCCGTGGAAATTGACGCCAGCGGCCTCAACCCCGGTGCCTACGCCGTTGCGGCGGCCGTTCAGGACGCTTACAAGAACCGGGCGGAATGCACGGCGCATTTTCAGGTCATCCCGCCGGCGAAACCGATGACTGTGGTCTGCACCGCGGAGCCGGCGGAAGCGCCAGCCGGGACTCCGATCCACATCCGGGCGGAGGTCAAAGACGCTCCGGGACAGACCCTGCGTTACCGGTGGTTTACCAACGGGGGGCGGCTGCAAGCCAAGGACGCCGCCGCGGAGCTTCTGACCGACTCCCTCTCCCCCGGCGAATACAGCGTAACAGCCCGGGTGGAGGATGAACTCGGAAACGCCACCGACTGCACCGCCGCGGTACGCGTTCTCCTGCCGCCTCCCCCGCCGGTTTCCCCGGAGGTGAGGAATCTGGCGCAGATCGTTTTTCCGTTGAACAGCGCGCAGGTCGGTGAGCAGGGGCGAGCGCAACTGCAAACGGTGGCGGAACGGATGCGGCAGGAGCCGGGAGGCAAGATTTCACTTGAGTCCTATGCCGGGCCCGAGGAGATCATTCCGTCCCAACTGGCAGCCGCTCGCGCCGATGCGGTGCGGCGGATTCTCTTGCAGGCCGGCGTCAGCGAGGCCAGGATGGAGGTGGTGGTGGGCCTCGGCGGGAGATTAGGAGGAGTTCGCAATCGCACCGTGGATGTGATTTGGATCCCCGACGGCATGGAGTACTGAGCGGGCGGCCCGGCCGCTTTCGAAAACGGAAGACTATCCAGACGGGGCCGTGGCATGAGAAAATCATCTTTTGTTTGCCTTGGCCCGGCCGGAAACGCCGGGGCGGTGGAGCGCGCGTGCCGCAGCGGGAACAGGAGCAAACGGCGATGAGCAGCCAGAAACCAAGCAGCGGACTGGCCGGCGTGGAGGCCGGCGACTTCCGGTGGAGCCGCCTGTCGTTGGATCTGGCTCCGGTGCACTCCTCGTGGGAACTGGCTCCGTTGCTCCAGCACATCCTGCGGCTGCTTCAGAAAGAGGCTCCGGATCACTCCGCCGGCGTTTTCCTGCTGGACGAAGAAACGCACACCATCCAGGGACAGGTATCGGATCTGTTCGACCGCGAGCTGACCATCTGCCAGGGCGGCTTGCAGGATGCCCTGCGCCGGAACGTGCCGTACCTGATCTCGGATCTGAGCGACCGCCGCCGCGCCAATTGTCCGCCCGAGGAGGATCGGTATCGCTCGCAGATTGTGGTTCCCATCCCGCTGACCTCACATGTTCGCGCCGCGCTGATCCTGCGTTCCCGCCGCTCGGAGGCCTACTCCGAAGAAGACGGCCAGGCGTTGGCGCAGTTTGCGCAGGCGGTTGCCAGACGGATCGAGAACGCTCTGTTGCGCCAGCGGCTGGTCCGCATCGGGGAAACCGAGACCGAGCTGGACATGATCCGCGCGCAGGAGATCATGGCGCGCCTGATCCCGCGACAGGCGCCGCGCGTGCCGGGCTTTGACGTGGCTTCCCTGTACATTCCCGCCAAGGTGGTGGGCGGGGATCTGCTCGATTTTCTCGAGTTGCCGGATGAGCACTTTGGGCTGCTGGTGGCCGACGCCGCCGGCAACGGCGTCCCGGCGGCGCTCATGATGACCGGATTCCGCGCCCTGTTCCGGGGCCTCATCAAAAACGATTTCAATATCCGTTCCGTGTTCCGGAAGGCCAACAATCAATTGCTGGACAGCACCGCCCCCCACCAATTTGTCTCCGCATTCTACGCCGGCCTGGACACCTCCACCCGGCGGCTGATCTACGTCAATGGAGGGCACGTGCCGCCGCTGTTGTTCCGCCCTGGCCAGCCCGTGCGGCGGCTGGACATGGGAGGCCCGGTCCTGGGGATTCTTCCCGGCGCGTCCTATCACGAGGACTCCGTGGTGCTGCATCCCAGGGATGTTCTGGTGTGTTTTTCCGACGGCTTGTCGGAAGCGGAAAACGAGCTGGGCGAAGTGTTTGACAACGACCGGATCCAGGAAGTGGTCGCCGCCGCCGCCGGCCGCCCCGCCCAGGAAATTTGCGACGCCCTGCAAGAGGCGGTGAGCCGCTTTGTGGGCGGTCCCTTGCACGACGATTTGACCATCTGCGTGCTGAAATTCCCTTAGAATCCCGAAGACGGTCCTTTCGGAGTCGGCATTGCCAGCCAACGTCCACAACGCCCCGAAGGCGGCAGCGAACGCAATGCGTTGGCGGAGAAATCCGCCCGGGGCGACTCTGCTGCGCCTCTTGCTGGCGCTTGTGCTGGCCGCGCCAGAAATCGCCCGGGCGCAACTCATCGAATGGGACCGCCGCACCGGCACCTTCGACGCCGATGAAGCCTTCGGCGTCGCCGCGGATGCGACCGGCATCTATCTGGGGGGTTACACCGACGGCATTCTGCCGGATCTCGACCGGGTCGGGAAGCAGGATGCCTTCCTTCGCAAATACGACGCGGCTGGAAACGTGCTGTGGACCCGCCAGTTCGGCTCCGTCTTCGACGACGCCGCCCTGGCGGTCGCAGCGGGCGGGGACGGCGTGTATGTGGCGGG
>DATMAF010000338.1:0-6202 GCA_035560315.1 Terriglobia bacterium
TTCGTCCACGAAATGCACCGTGCAGCCGGTGAACTTGACGCCGTGCTCCAGCGCCTGCCGCTGCGCCTCCAATCCCGGAAAGGCGGGCAGCAGCGACGGATGAATGTTCAGCACCCGGTTCGGGAACTGCGAGATGAAATACGGACTCAACAGCCGCATGAATCCGGCCAGGCAGACCAGATCCACCTGCTTTTCTTTGAGCACCGCGACCACTTGCCGGTCGTAGGTTTCGCGCTCCAGGCCCTTGGAAGGAATCAGCCGGGCGTCCAAGCCGCGCCGCTTGGCTTCTTCGAGACCGGGCGCGTCGGCGCGATTGGAGATGACCACAGCAATTTCCGTGTTGGGGATCTTCCCGCTGGCGACGTTGTCGGCAATCGCCATGAAGTTGGATCCCCGTCCGGAGAGCAAGATGCCCAGCCGATGGGGCGGGCCCGGACAGGAGCACTGTTCTTGTGGCTTGCCGCAGACCGTGCAGTCGTAGGACATGAGAGCCCCTATTGCAGCAGAATTCCCTTCCGGCCCCGTTCCACAGAGCCGATCCGAAGGAACTTCTCCCGCGATTTTTTCAGCAGCGCGGCGGCCTTCGGCAGATCGCGCGGGGAGACCGCCAGGATCATGCCGAGACCCATGTTGAAGGTGCGCCACATCTCGTCATCCGGGACGTTGCCAATCTCGCGCAGCAGCTCAAACAGCGGCGGAACCGGCCAGCTTCCGCGGTGGAGGCGCGCTTCCACGCCCTTCGGCAGAATGCGCGGCAGGTTGCCGGGGATGCCGCCGCCGGTGATGTGCGCCGCGCCGCGCAGCAGGCCGGCGTCGTTCAGCTTCACAAGAATCTTTGCGTAGCTGCGATGCGGCTTGAGCAGTTCCTCGGCGACGGTGCAGCCGAGGCGCGGCACGCGCTCGTCCAGCCGGTACCCGGCGGTCTCGAGCAGCAGCTTGCGCGCCAGCGAGTAGCCGTTGGTGTGGAGTCCCGCCGACGGCAGGCCGAGCAGCACGTCGCCGGGGCGGATGCGGCTGCCGTCGAGCAGTCTGCTCCTTTCCACAACGCCGACGATAAAGCCGGCCAGGTCGTATTCGCCGTCGGCATAGAAGCCGGGCATCTGCGCCGTCTCGCCGCCGATCAGCGCGCAGCCGTGCGCCCGGCAGGCATCGGCGAGGCCTGCGACGATCTGCTCGATCACCGCCGCATCCATCCGCCCGCTGCCGATGTAGTCGAGGAAGAACAGCGGCTCCGCCCCCTGCACCGCGATGTCGTTGGCGCAGTGGTTGACGAGGTCGGCGGCCACGCTGCGATGCTGCCCCGTAGCAAAGGCGACCTTCAGCTTGGTGCCGACGCCGTCGGTGCTGGAGACCAGCACCGGCTGCTTCCACCGCTTCTGGTCGAGGCCGTAGAGCGCGCCGAAGCCGCCGATCCCGGCCAGGACGTGGCGCGTGAAGGTCTTCTTCGCCAGCGCGCCGATGCGCCTCTTGACGGCGTCGCCGCGGGCAATATCCACCCCGGCCTCTGCGTAAGTAATCCCCGGCTTTGCCATTCGATTGCCGCTAGGCTAGCGCTTCGCCAGACCGAACTCTGCCACGAACCGGCGCAGAAGCGGATTTGCCTTTGCTAGAATTTTGTAGCATGGATATACTTCGCTGCCAAGCCCTGGTGCTCACGTGCTTTGACTTCCGCCTCCACCGGAAACTCGCCCAGGAACTCCGCAAGATCGGCGTTGCCGAATACGACCTCAAGTCCGACGCGGGGGGCGTCAAGTATCTGGTCTCCCCGGAGAAGCCCGCCGTTCGCGCCTGGTTTCTCGAGAATATCCATCTGGCGTGCCGGCTGCACGGCGTCGAGAGAGTTCTTCTCGTCAGTCACAACGACTGCAAAGCGTACGGCGGCGATGACAAGCTGGGAACCCTGGAAGAACAGGTGCAGCTACACCGAAGGGAACTGGACAGCGCGAAACAGATTATAGAGGCAGCTTGCCCCGCGCTCCTCGTCGAAAAGTATTTCGCAGTTATTGAAGGGAAGGAATTCACGCTCCGGAAACTGTGAGGACGCCTAGCGGCGGGAGGCGGCCTCGACCGGCAGGTGAACCAGCTTGGTGGGGTAGTTGCCGGTGTAGCACGCGGTGCAGAACTCCCCGCGCGCGTCCTCCACGGCTGCCAGCAGCCCCTCCATGGAAAGATAGGCCAGGCTGTCGGCGCCGAGGTACTGGCGAATCCCCTCCAGGCTGTAGTTGGCGGCGATGAGCTCTTTCTGCGTCGGGGTGTCGATGCCGTAATAGCAGGGAGCGACCGTGGGCGGGCAACTGATGCGCACGTGCACTTCCCTGGCCCCGGCCTCGCGGATGATGCGGACGATCTTTCTGCTGGTGGTGCCGCGCACGATGGAGTCATCCACCAAGACCACGCGCTGGCCCTCGAGCAGCGTGCGCACCGGATTCAGCTTCAGCTTCACGCCGAAATCGCGGATGTTCTGCTCCGGCTCGATGAAGGTGCGGCCGACATAGTGGTTGCGGATCAGCCCGAAGCGGAAGGGCAGGCCGGACTCGGCCGAGTAGCCGATGGCCGCGGCGACGCCGGAGTCGGGCACCGGCACGACGATGTCGGCGTCGGCGGGCGCCTCGCGGGCCAGCCGCCGTCCCAGCGCCTCGCGCGAGGCGTGCACCGGGCGGCCGAACACCCGGCTGTCGGGCCGGGAGAAATAGACATGCTCAAAGATGCAGAAGGAATGCTGGCTCTGCGGCGCAAACCGGAAGCGGGTGAGACCGGCTCCATCCACGCGGGCGATCTCGCCCGGCTGCACCTCGCCGACGTAGCGCGCGCCGATCAGGTCGAAGGCGCAGGTCTCGGAGGCGAAGACATAGGTCTCGTCCCGGCCCAGGTCGGGCCCCAGCGGCAGGCTGGGATTCTGAATCATCATGCCGATGGCCAGCGGGCGGAAACCGCGCGGGTCGCGCATGGCATAGACCCGGTCGCCGGTGAGCAGCACCATGGAGTAAGCGCCTTCGAGCTGGAGCAGGGACTCGGCCAGCGCGTCCTCAAAGTCTTTTTTCTTCGAGCGGGCAATCAGGTGCAGCAGCACTTCGGTGTCGCTGGTGGTCTGGAAGATGGAGCCGGACTCCTCCAGCCGCTCGCGCAGGGCGCGGGCGTTGGTGAGGTTGCCGTTGTGGGCCAGCGCCATCAGGCCCTTGTTGAACTTGGCGATGACCGGCTGGGCGTTCAGCAGGGCGCTGTCCCCGGCCGTGGAATAGCGCGTGTGGCCGATGGCGAAGCGGCCGCGCAGGTTCTTGAGAACCTCTTCGGTGAAGATCTCGGCCACCTGCCCCATGCCTTTGTGGTGATAGAGCTTCCTGCCGTTCGAGGATGCGATGCCGGCGCTCTCCTGGCCGCGATGCTGCTGCGCATACAGGCCGAGGTAGGTCAGGTGCGCCGCCTCCGGGTGGTTGTAGATGCCGAAGATGCCGCACTCGTCGTGGAACTTGTCGTCGCGGATCACGCTGCCAGGCACGTCCCCGTCGCCCCCGCTAGAAAAATGACTACCCCGGCTCGCCGCCCCATCACGCAGAAACCCTGCCGTTAGCGCCGGGAAGCGCCTCCACGGCGGCCGGCAGAGCGGATTCATAGGCCGACTGCAACTTCGTTACGGGAATCGCAAACAGGCGTCTGCCCTGACAGGACACCTCCAGCGAATCGCCGCCCGTAACCCCAATCTCCGTCCCCTGGATATTGTACTCTGAAACAATCGCCTTCCCCTTCCCGAGGTTCGTTTCCGGAATGGTCACAAGAATGCGCGACGGGGCCTCGGCAAACAGCAGGAAGCGCGGATCATCGTTCGAGTCGAGAGCAATCTTCGCGCCCACGCCCGCCGCGAAGCAGGACTCCGCCAGCGCCACCGCCAGGCCGCCGTCGCTCAAATCATGTGCTGAACGGGCCAGCCCTTCTGCGATCAATTTGCGACAGCAGGCCTGCACCCGCGCTTCCTCATCAAAATCCACCTGCGGAGGCAGGCCCCACAACGCGCCGAGCACCGTTTGCGCGTACTGCGAGGAGCCGAAAACGGTCAGCGCATTCTCGCTGACGGCCGAGAGGCCGCCGAGGAGAAAGATCTTCTCCCCCGCCTGGCGCCAGCCGACCGTGGCATGGCGCTCGGCCCGGTCGAGCAGGCCCACGACACCCACGACGGGAGAGGGGTAGATCGGCTGGCCGTCGGTCTCGTTATAAAAGCTGACGTTCCGCGCGCTCTCGGCCACTGCCAGCCGCGCGCCGCGCCGGGGATCGAGGAAGCAGTAGCGGCCGTTGCCGCTGACCGACATCGCCAGCCCCTGGCCAGTCTCCTTCAGGCGCAGCAGCGCGGCATCGCCGCCCGGCCCAACGACCGTGTTGGTGCGCACCATGGTGTCGTACTGCTCGTAGATCCAGCGCTTGGAGGCGACGGTCGGATCGCCGAGCAGCCGCAGTAGGTCTTCGCCCAGTTCCTTGCCGCTGCGTTCACCAAGTGCGATCGGGCACTCCATCGGCACGGCGCGCGGGGGCGCCGACCAGGGCCGTTCGTAGACAGGCGCTTCGTCCGCCAGTGCGCGGTTGGGAAGCTCGGCGATCACCTGCCCGCGCTGCTTCACGCGCAGCACCGGCTCCGGGATCACCTGGCCGATCTCGACGGCGTCGAGACCCCACTTGGCGAAGATGTCGAGCACCTCCCGCTCGCGGCCGCGCTGGGCCACCAGGAGCATGCGCTCCTGCGACTCGCTTAAGAGAATTTCGTAGGGCGTCATGCCTGTCTCGCGCTGTGGGACCAGGTCCATCTCGATCTCGACTCCCACGCCGCCGCGCGAGCCCATCTCGCAACTGGAGCAGGTCAGCCCCGCTGCGCCCATGTCCTGAATGCCCCGCACGGCCCCGGATTTCATGGCTTCGAGGCAGGCTTCGAGCAGCAGCTTTTCCATGAACGGATCGCCAACCTGCACATTGGGCCGCTTCTGCTGGCCGTCCTGGCCGGAGAACTCGGCGGAGGCGAGCAGGGAGGCGCCGTGAATGCCGTCGCGGCCGGTCTTGGCGCCGACATAAATCACCGGGTTGCCGGGCCCCTCGGCGCGGGCAAGAAAAATTTCCTCATGCCGCGCGATGCCCAGCGCGAAGACGTTCACCAGCGGGTTGCGCTGGTAGCACGGCTCAAAGACCACTTCGCCGCCCACCGTGGGCACGCCGAAACAGTTGCCGTAAAACGAAATGCCGCCGACCACCCCGCGCAGGATGCGGCGGTTCATGCCGGTGTCAACGGAACCATTCGAGAGGGGCTTCGTAATGGGGCCGAAGCGCAAGGAATCGAGCACCGCGATGGGACGCGCGCCCATGGTGAAGATGTCGCGCAGAATGCCGCCGACGCCGGTGGCCGCCCCTTGGAACGGCTCGACGAAGCTGGGGTGATTGTGCGACTCGATCTTGAAGACGCAGGCCCAGCCGCCGCCGAGGTCGACCACGCCGGCGTTCTCGCCCGGCCCTTGCAGCACGCGCGGGCCTTTGGTCGGTAACTTTTTGAGGTGAATGCGCGAACTCTTGTAGCTGCAATGCTCGCTCCACATGACGGAGAAGATGCCGAGTTCGGTAAGGTTCGGCTCGCGGCCCAGCAGCGCGACGATGCGCTGATACTCCTCCGGCGTCAGGCCGTGCTGGGCGACGATCTCGGGCGTTACCGGTATGGCGGTGAGAGACACAGGTCTGTTTTCAGGTTAACGATGTCATCCGCGGATGCCCGTGCGACGCTAGCGAGCCAAAGCTCCGGCTTCTGCCGCGCGCACGCCGCCGCGTGTTACAGCCCCGTTGGTCACAGCGTTGATCAGAGATTGAAAAATATGCCGGCCGTCGGTGGAACCGAGCAAGGCGTCGCAGGCGCGCTCCGGGTGCGGCATCATCCCGAGCACGTTACCGGCGCGGTTGGTGATGCCGGCAATGAAATCCATCGAACCGTTGGGGTTTGCCTCCTCCGCCAGTTCCCCGCCGGGCGTGCAGTAGCGGAAAACGATCTGCTGATGGGCGCGGAGTTGCTCCAGCGTGGCGGGGTCGGCACAATAGTTGCCTTCCGCGTGGGCGATGGGGATCTCCAGCACCTGCCCTGGCCGCAGCGCGCTGGTAAAGGGCATGGCGGCATTCTCCCCGCGCAGGTGCACCGGCCGGCAGATGAACTTGAGATTGCGATTGCGCAGCATCGCGCCGGGGA
>DATMAF010000339.1:0-3570 GCA_035560315.1 Terriglobia bacterium
CCGATCGAGCCCCGCTTTGGAAACCGGCCGGTCTCCGTTCCTCCGGATCCCGCCGCGATCGAAAAATTACTGCGCCAGCATCGCGCCTAGCCGGCCCGTGCTCCTACAACGTCCCACTGTCCCAGGAGTTTTGAGTCAGGCCTTCGAAAGCACGTTCGACAATTCGTAACTTTTTACCGGATTGTCCGATAGAAACTGGGGGATATGCCGGTGTGGGGGGCGTTTTGACACCAGCGATCCACCATCGCACGGCAACGGAAAGATGCGGAGGGAGCACACCAGACTACATGCCCGTCAGGAACTGGGAACAGCCAGCGGTTGAATCCGAACAGCCCCTGAGTGGCAGCCACGGATGGGCTGATCTGCGGGCTTTGCCGACCTTGCCCTCCGTGCTGTTTCACTTCCTGGGCCTGGTGGGGGATCAAACGGTAACCGCGCAGAAACTGGCCGAGTTTATCTGGAAGGATCCGGCGCTGCTGGCCCGCGCGCTTCCCTTGCTGGATGAGGGGGGAGAGCAAGCCGGGGGGGACCAGGGCGCCTTGCTGCGCGGAATCGCATCCCTCAGCCGGGAGCGCATTCGCCACCTGGCATTCACCACCCCGCTGCTGCGCTCGTTCGAACCGTTTCGCACCGCCTCCTACGCCGTAACCTTTTGGGAGCGGTCCTTCCTTTGCGCAACGGCCACCCAGGCCGCCGCCGATTCTCTGGAACTGCCGCATGCGGAGCGCTACTACGCCGCCGGCCTGCTGCACGACATCGGCTACCTCGTGGTGCTCCAGCAGCGGCCGCAACTGTTGCCCGCCATCCTGCAGCAATGGGCCGTCCGTCCCTCCTGCCTGCTCGAGATCGAGGAAGAGCTGATGGGCATCGATCACTGCCGCCTGGGGCTGCAAACCGCCGCACGCTTGGGGTTGCCGGAATGGCTATTCCCGGCCATTGCCGCCCACCATGCCCCGCAGCAGGAATCCGATTGGATGGCCCGCCTGACGGCGGTGGGGGGCGCCTTTGCGAACTTTCAGGGGGTGGACCTCTTCCCGCGGCGAAGCCTTTCCAGAGCCGCTCGCGAGCGCGAACTGCACGAAATCCTGCTTTTGCTGCTCCCCAAGTTGGCGGACTCCGACCGCAAACGGCTTCTGACGGCGGTGGAAACGGCCGTTCGCCCCATCCGCGACGGGATTCGGGAATTCATGGCGGAGTGGCAGATGGCCGTAACCAGTTGCGTGCAGCCTCGCTTTACCCCTTTCGGGGGAAACCGGCAGTCGCTGCCGGCAATCGCGTAAGCGAGTGCCGACGGTTCGCCTCCCCGGCGCAATACCGCGGCGGGAACGGCCCTGTGGGGAACCGCACCTGCGCGCAAAATCGTGGCGGAAATGATACCATTGATTTTTTGCAGCCCAGTGTTTTGGAAGATCTCGCCGCGATGAATCCACCCCATTCTTTTTCTGGCCGGCCGGCGCTGTCCCATGTGCTGGAGCAATTGCGCTGCGCCGGCTTTGCGATACACGAGCAGGAAGGCGGGCGATGGCTGGTGGCCAGAAACGGCTGCGGAGCGGTATTGCAAGGGACGGCCGGAGAGCCTCCGCAACTGGTCGTCCCCCCGGGACTGTTGCGGGGCGGGGCGGTCGCGCATCTGCTTGACAAGGGCTATCAGAAGTTCTGGCAAGACGGCGACCGAGAACTCCCCGCCCGCGCCGCGGAACTCAAAGCGCTGCACGAATTTCAGCGCGACCTGCGCGCCGCCCTCGGCATCACCACGCTGTATAACGAAGCCCTGGGCACCGTCTCCTCGAAGTACGTTTATGACCGCCTTAAGGGTCGCGAGACGCCCAAGCGCCGCTCCTCCTTCGATTGATCCCCGGTAATTAATTGCGGACAATTTCGATGCGCGCGAAACCCTCTTCGCGCGTGGGGGGCGCCAGCCTGCGGGCCATGCGCTCCATCACCTCCTCCGGCACGCGCCGCTTCCGGCGGCGGTTGCGGCGCTTGCAAACCGCCAGCGGCACGTCGAAATAAATCGCCCGCAACTCGCAGCCATGTTTTGCCGCCAACTGGGCGTAGGGCCGGCGTTCTTTGCGCGTCAGGTTGGTGGCATCGACATAGGTTTTCCGGCGGCCCAGCCTGAGGCGCAGTTCCAGAAGCGAGCGGAGCGTGGAAAAAACGACGCCTTGCTGGCTCTGGTCGGTCTCGTCGTCGAGGAGCCAGCCGCGCAGCGTGTCGCTGGAGAGCGGCTGAATGCCGCGCCGGCGGAAATAAGTGGACTTGCCGCTTCCTGGCAAGCCAATGGCGAGGATCAGTTGTGGCCGGGGTTTCTTCATCCCAAGCGCATCCGCCCTTCATTATAAGGGGTTCCGAAAATCGCATCGGTATCGATCCATCCCGTTGCGGTATGCTGGTGGTTGCTCCGCGAGACTCTGACCCATGCGCGAAGTCGTATTGGACATTGAAACCATCCCGTCCGGCAGAGCCGAGTGGAAGGCGCTGGTCGCACGCGCGCCGTTCCTGCAGGGCAAGAAGCGGGAGGACTCCGCCCTGGATTGGTCGTTCGGCCACGTCATCTGCATCTCGATGATCTTCAGGGACAAAGGCAGGCAACGCGAGCGCTGTCTGGCCGGGCCGGAGGAGGCGGCGCTGCTGCGCAGCTTCTGGGCGGAGGTGCGGCCCGATGATTACTTGGTCGGCCACAACCTGCTCGGATTTGACCTTCCGTTCCTCCAGGCTCGCTCGGTGGTCTGCCGCGTCAAGCCGTCCCGAAGCTTTGATCTCCGGAAGTTTTCCAAAGCCTCGGTGTACGACACCATGCAGGTCTGGGCCAACTGGGACCGCCACAAGTATCCCAAGCTGGAGACGCTGGCCGCCATCCTGGGCCTGGAAGGCAAGAGTGGGCGGGGCGATCTGGTGGCAAAGTGGCATGAGGCGCAAGAGTGGGAGCGGATCAAGGAATACTGTCTGCAAGATGCCCGGCTGGCCCGCGACATCTACCTGCGGATGAAGCAATACGGGATGTAGGCGGGACACCCGGGTCAGCCGGCGAGCAGCGTTTCGATCGGCAGGGCCAGCGGCGGCTCGCAGAGGAAGTCGAACGCCTGCATCTTGGCGACGGCGGCGGCGATGGCCGCTTCGGAAGTCGGCTTCACGCTGATCATGAACGGCAGGTTGTGGGGCGGCTGGCCGGGTTCTTCCAGCACCGCGTCGATGTTGATCTGCTGCTCGGCGAGCACGGTGGCCAGTTGCGCGATGATGCCGGCGCGGTCTTCCACGAGAAACCGCAGGTAGTAAGGACGGACCTGGGATTCGATGCCCGCGCGGGTGACCTCCTCCAGCTTTCCAAAGGCGAATGAGGGCACGCGATTCTTCGCTCCGCTGCGCAGGTCGCGGGCGGCGCGCATGATGTCGGAGACCACCGCCACGCCGGTCGGCTTGCCCGCGCCGCGCCCGTAATAGAGCGTGTCTTCGCCATAAGTCCCCTTCACCCAGATGGCGTTGTAGGAGCCCTGCACGCTGCTCAGGATCGACGATTGCGGCACCAGCACGGGGCGCACGAACAGGCCCAGGCCGTCGGCGCCGCGCGTG
>DATMAF010000340.1:0-4004 GCA_035560315.1 Terriglobia bacterium
GAGCGCCGCAGCGCCGCGCCCATCTCCTCCGCAATGGAGTGATAGGCGCTCTTGAAGAGTTCCAGTTCCGTGGGGTCGAGCCGCATCAATGCAGATCCTTGGCCGCTACGCTCCTCCGGATGGCCGCAAGAGAGAGCAACAGATTTCCGTATTCGTCCACGCGACAGCGAAAGCCGGGAGGAACGACGGTGGTGGAACTGTACTCGGTGATGATCGCCGGGCCCTGCAATTGCATCCCGGGCCGCAGGCGGGCGCGATCATAAAATCGGGTGGAGCGGTACCGGCCTTCAAACCACGCCGGTTGGGCTTTGACGAAGGCAGGGGCCGGGTCGGGATTTTTCACCGCCGGCCGGCGGCGGACCGGCGGCTGGGGAGTTTGAATGGTCAGGCGCACCCGCAGGCTGACCACTTCGAGCGGACGGGCGGGGTCGCTGTAGCCGTAGGCCCGCTCGTGCGCCCGGTGGAACGCCGGTAGGAAATCGCGCGTGAAGGGGACCGTCAGCTCGAAGCTCTGTCCCCGATAGCGGAGGTCCAGGCGGCGCTCGGCGTGAGCCGCGTCCGTGGCAAAGCGGTCGTTTCGCAGTTCCCGGAGGGCCGCGTTTTCCAGCTCCGCGAATCTCCGGCGGAGGGCTTGCCGGAAGGCCGCCAGCGCTCCCGGGGGAGTGGAAGGAACCGGCAATAACACCGACCGGGAAGCGTCCCGAACAATGTCCGAGAGCAGGATCCCCAAGGCGGAAAAGGCGCCGGGATGCTGCGGCACGATGACGCGGGGTAAGCCCAGCGAGCGAGCCAGTTCCGCAGCGTGAAGACCTCCCGCGCCGCCGAAGCAGACCAGCGCGAACTCGCGCGGATCGTAACCGCGCTCGACCGAGATGACCCGCAGCGCCTTCTCCATCGCGGCGTTGCCGACGGCGACGATGCCGGCGGCCAGTTCCTCGCAACTAGCCCACGGGGCGGCGCCCCTCCCGCTGCGGGATCGACGCAGGAAGTCAGCAAAGCACCTCTGCGCGGCGGCCAGGTTCAGGCGGAAGCCCCCGCCGAGAAAGGCATCGGGGTCCAGCCGCCCCAGGATCAGGTGAGCGTCGGTGATGGTGGGCTGGTTGCCGCCGCGTCCATAGCAGGCCGGCCCCGGATTGGCCCCGGCGCTCTGCGGACCGACACGCAGCGCGCCTCCGGCATCGAGGCGCGCAATCGAACCGCCTCCCGCCCCCACGGTATGAACGTCGAGAACGGGAACGGCCACCGGCAGTCCGGCCACCGTTGTCTCGCGGGTGGTGCGGGCGCTTCCCTCCATCAGGCAGACATCGGTCGATGTTCCGCCCATGTCGAAGCTGATGGCCTTTGCAACCCCCAGAAGGCGAGTCAACCACTCGCTCGCCTCCACGCCCCCGGCGGGTCCGGACAGGATGGTGCGCACCGGTTCGCGAGCGGCGCGGGCAGCAGTGGTGATGCCGCCGCTGGACTGCATGACGTACAACCTCGCTCCTGCGCGCTCCCCCGGAGCGGAGGGAACTGCCGCTGGAAACAAACGCCGTGCCGCTCGTTCCATCCCCGCCAGGTAGCCTCCGACGAGCGGGACCAGATAGGCGTTAATGACTGTGGCGGAAAGACGCTCATATTCGCGGAACTCGGGGAGCAGTTCCTGAGAAACCGAAACCGGCACTCCGATGCCTTTGAGCGCCCGCGCGACCGTTCGCTCATTGGCGGGGTTGGCGTAGGAAAACAGCAGGCAAACGGCAACCGATTCGGCTCCGGCGCCGCGCAGCCGCTGCCGGAGGAGTTGCAGTTCCTTCCGCGAGGGCTGCTTCAGGATTTTTCCGCCGGCTGCAATCCGCTCGGCCACTCCGAAGCGGAGCGGCCGGCCAACCAGGGGGGGTTCGCGGCAGGGGTTAAGGTCATAAAGAGATGGCCGGTTCTGACGGCCGATCTCGATCAAGTCTTCAAACCCGGCCGTGGTAACCAGCGCCACGCGCGCGCCGCGGCGCTCCAGCAGGGCGTTGGTGCCAATCGTGGTGCCATGAACGATCGCCACGGGCCGGAGGGAGGCGGAACCGGCGAGAAGGCGGACGGCCTCCAGCGCCCGGTCGGGGGAATGCGGGTCGGAGAGAACCTTTTGCACCTCGATGTTTGAGCCGCGGAAACGCACGCAGTCGGTAAAGGTCCCGCCGCTGTCCACGCCGATGCGCATCCCCTCGCGTCGCTCTCCGAATTGCCATCTTACCGCAGGAACGCCAACGAACGCGCCGGTTCATGGAGAGGGAGGGACTGCCGGCGGCCGGAAGGGTATTTTCAGCTTGCCTGCCGGACGGCGCGGAATTCCCGCACGAAGTCTTCCACGCTCATCAGGTAAACGGGGGGAAAGTTGGCCTGCGGCCGGGCGTCCAGGATCAGGTTGATGGCCTCGCGCCGCTCATAGCCCAGCGCGCGGAGCACCGCCAGCACCATGAGGGGACCGCGGTGGATGCCGGCGGCACAATGAAAATAAACCTTGGCTCTCGGGTCCGCCAAGGCCTCCAGAGCAAATCGCACGCCTTTCCAGAAAAACTCCGCTGGTTTGGGCAAAAAATCGTCTTCGCAGCCATTCCACAAAACCCGCACCCCGCAACCATCCGCGAGGCGGGAGTTGTCGAATTCCTTCTGCAAGTTCACCACGTGGGTTATCCCAATGCCGGCCAGTTCGCGCATCTGCTCTTCGGTGCGGATGGAACCGCCCAACGCCAGCCGTTCCGTGACGAATTGACAATCCACCATGGCGGAGCTGCCCCACGACGTCGATTCCAACGAAAGGAAACGAGGGGAATGACTCTACCCCTCCAACATACAATGAGGAACCCAGACGCAGCAACAGGCGAGCTCTTCCGGTGGTCAGAGGTGGTCAACAGCGGCCGGAAGGGAGGGTTTCACCTGCCGAACCGCCGCTCTGGGGAGCAAGCCCCCCTGGGAGGGTTTTTTGAAGAGGCGCTCCCTCCCGCACTGCGCAGCCCGGGTCGTGGCATGCAATGTCAGAACAACCGCCCCCTCCCACACATCCAACATCGGCGTGGGAAGCAGCCGGGGCGCTACTTTCTGCGGGAGCGACTCTTGCGGGGCTTCATTTTGGTCTTCGCCTTGGTGGCCTTGGCCTTGCCAGCAGGAGAGCTGCGGCGGCCGGTCGGCTTGCGGGCGGCGGCTGGCCGCACCCGCGCTTTTTTCTTCGCGGCCTTGCGGCGCGGCGCGGCCTTTTTCGCCTTGGGTACAACCTTTTTGCCGGCCTTGGCAGCCGGTTTCTTCTTCGGCGCGGCGGCGGGCTGCTTTCTGGCTTTGGGAGCCGCTGCGGGAGCGGGCTTCGGAGCCGGAGCGGCGGTGGTTGTCGGAGCGCTGGGGGCTGCGGCGGGCGGCTCGCTCGGCGTGACCTTTACCTCCTCGGACGACTCCTCCTCGGGGAGCGGCCCGCCGGCGAGGTCCTCTTCTTCTTCTTCGCCATCTTCGGATTCGTACTCGTCAAGCCCTTTGTCGAGGTCCCCAGTCAGCTCATCAAATTCGTTATAGTCCTCGTCATCACCCATCCAGTATTTGGTACCGTCCAAGCTCATTTCCACTCCTCCTGATTCATTCCCCCACGGGCCGTCCACACAGGCTGGACGCTGGCAGCACGGGACGCTGCGGCAGCCAAACGCCGTCCTCCCGGAGCCGATAACTGCTAAGCATTGGGTTGTATCGCAGACCCGCAATGCTGTCAAGCCGAATTGGAGGCGAGGCGGGGAATTTTGGAATCCAACGCCGGAGGCCGAAATTCTCTTGTTTCCCGCAAGCGACCCGGCTACAGTGGCCTTCGGAAAAAGCCACGGAAAGCGCTTGCCGGGAACACGATGCCCAGGAGAGCCGTTGAACATCTGCGGCCAATGCGCGGGGGAGCCCTTTCGCATCTAATGCGTTGCGATGACGGGGAATACTACGTCGTCAAGTTCCAGAACAACCCCCAGGGAGCCCGGATCCTGGCCAACGAGATGCTGGCGGGGCGGCTG
>DATMAF010000341.1:0-2284 GCA_035560315.1 Terriglobia bacterium
GGCGGTCGCGGTCCACTGTGGCAAGCGACTTTCCGCGCCGGCGTCGTGGCTGGCGTGCGTGGGCGCACTCTTTCTGATCCAGCTCGGGGCCGTTTACCATCTGTTGCCCGATTACAACCGCCGCTTTTCGCTGCGCGGCCAGGTGCGCCGGCAACTGCAGCGGCCGCTGGGGCAGCACCTGCCGGTGCTCTGTTACCCGCGCGGCTGGGACTCGGTACGCTTCTACCTGCGGCGCGATGACGTTGCCGTCTATGGCGAGGCGGAGCTGCGCGAAATGATTGAACGGCTGAAAGAAGAGCAGCGCGCACTCCTCTTTGTCAAGCGTGACGGCCCACTGCGCCGCTTCCTGAGCGCATTGCCCGGTTGGCTCGAATTCATCCCGGATGCACAGCAGCGCGGCAACGTCGTTGTGGGTATGGTTCGTCCGCGGCAGAGACAAACGGAGCCGCGACTAGTGCACCGATAAAAAAAAGCCCGCCGCACGATGATTGCGGCGAGCTTTCCTGAGTGGAGGCGGGGGGATTCGAACCCCCGACCTTCTGAATGCCATTCAGACGCGCTCCCAACTGCGCCACGCCCCCAGGGGTTGCACCCTATTATAGAAGCAGACCCACGGGCCGACAAACGAGATTGGCCCGTCGGCCGGGAAAAAGCGAAAGATTTTCCGACGCGTGCCGGTTTTGCATGAGATACTAGATTAGCCGAACCACACCAGGTTTCCCAAGCTCTTGGCCATGAACTGTCTATGAGTTCGCAACTAGACGCCGCGCCGGCAGAATTCGAAAATGCTCCCGGTCTGCTCCTCCGCCCGCCGGCACCCCGCGCGCCGGGGCAAAGGCCCACCCCCAACCTGCTGAGACGCATCGTGAACAGGCGACTGCTCTGGGTCATTGCCAAGTATGGCTTCGGCATCGGTGTCCTGGCGTGGGTGCTTTGGGCGAACTGGGACCCGGGCGGCAATGCGGTCGGCCTCAAGGGAATGCTGCAGCGGCCGATGCACTTCGGCTTCCTCGCTGCCGGGATTTTGATCTGCACCGCAAGCCTGCTTTTGACCTTCGTTCGCTGGTATTACCTAGTGCGAGCCCAGGACCTGCCGTTCACGCTGCGCGACGCCATCCGCCTCGGCATGGTCGGCTTCTTCATGAGCACGTTTCTTCCCGGAGTCATCGGCGGCGATGTGGTCAAGGCGGCGGTGCTGGTACGCGAACAAAGCCGGCGCACAGTTGCTGTCGCCACCGTCGCGTTTGATCGGATCCTGGGATTGGTCGGTCTGTTCTGGCTGGCAGCGCTGCTTGGCGCCGTCTTCTGGCTGACCGGCGACTTGCGCGGCCAGGCGGTGCTGCTGAGCATCATCGCCGGCGCCTGGGCGGTGTGCGGCTCACTGTTGCTTGGCTGGTTCGTGCTCGGTCTGCTGCGCACTCCCCGCGCCGACGCGCTGGCAGCGCGGCTGGAGCGTTTGCCCAAGGTCGGCGGGCCGCTCGCGGAATTGTGGCGGGCCGCCTGGCTGTACCGTCGCCGCGGCCGCAGCGTCTGGCTGGCGCTCGGCCTGGCTATACTGGGCCATGTTGGATTCGTCATCACGTTTTATTTCGGCTCCCTGACGCTCAGCCCAGCGGAATCGATCCCGTCGCTTAAGGAACATTATCTGATCGTCCCCGTCGGCATGCTGATCCAGGCAGGCTTCCCGGCCCCCGGCGGCATGGGCGGCGGCGAGTTCGCCTTTGGCAAGCTGTACGAGGTCATCGGCAAGGTCTTTGAAAGCGGCGTCCTGGCGTCGCTCATCTATCGCGTCATTTCCTGGATCCTTGGCCTGGCGGGTTACATGGTCTACCTGCGCATGGGGCCGAGTCTGGCGCTACCCCGCGCTGAGCCGCAGCCCGAAACCTAGCGCGATCTCTGAGACATTCTGAGACATTTCATCCCGCGCAACCGC
Organism: Terriglobia bacterium; assembly: GCA_035560315.1. Classification (GTDB taxonomy): domain Bacteria; phylum Acidobacteriota; class Terriglobia; order 2-12-FULL-54-10; family 2-12-FULL-54-10; genus DATMAF01. The sequence continues at coordinate 1,934 of DATMAF010000341.1, forward strand.
GCCAGCCGGTGCGACGGGGCGAACCGTCACATCGCCTGCAGGCGGCCGCACGCGCCGCGGAATATCCGTTCGCACCGTTGCGAGGCATGAATCGGCTAAAAGCAGCCGGCCGATAACGATGCAGGACGCAATCCTCCTGCAGCGGTTGCAGATTCGGAAGTCTGCGGCGAAGAGTGACTGCCTGCCCCGAGGGTGGTCCGGGAGCGCGGCCTGGCTGGTTCCCTCCCGACCGGAAAAGTCGCTCCAACTCCTACTGCGGAAAAGGTCATGAGAAACGGAATTCTCTGTTCGACGGCGCTTTGGCTGTCGGCGGTCGGCGCCGCCGCTGCCCAGGCACCCGGCTATTACCCG
>DATMAF010000342.1:0-3164 GCA_035560315.1 Terriglobia bacterium
CCCGCCACATCGAATCGCTGGCCCATCCAGACTACCGGCTCTTCGCCTACGAGTCGGCGGGCGCCATGCTGGGAGCCTATGAGGTTCCTGTTCCCAAGCGCCTTCTGGGGCTCAAGCCGCTGGCCCGTCCCCGGCCGGAAGAATTCCTCCGAGCGTTTCCCTCCGAGATCCAGCGGCTGATCGCAGTGGGCTACGGCCGGATTCTCTACTTCAACAGCGGAACCGTCGCATCGGCGCTGGGCCGAATTGCGCAGCGGCCCTTCCTTGATGCTCCCGCGGCTGTGCTGGGCGTAGCCTTCGCCTGCGCCATGATTAATCACCGGGATTTCTGGCGGGTGCTGGAAGTCAACGGCCAGTTCGCGGACCCCCGGTGGGCCGCTGCGTATCGGGAAGGCCTCATTTACGCGCTGGAATTTTGGGAGTGGGAGACGCCTGGGTTCCTGCAATCCTTGCGGCCCGCCGGGCCCCGCAGCGCGGAGCTGATCGCCGTCGCGCAACGGGAAATCGACGCTTGCCGGAGCCGCGGCTGGTTAAACGCCTTTCTGGTCGAGAATCCCGACAACGTGCCATCGCGCCCCGGATAACAAACGTGCCAGCCCGCTTTGAACTCCCTCACCGCAGGGGCGCTAGCGGATGGCCTCGGAAAGCGAATTGATTGGCGTTACGAATGCATCCCCAGGACATTGTTCTTCGTCCCGGAAACGCCCGCGACGCGCACCCACGCGCAACCCAGTTTCCGCGCTCTGGAAATGGTTGACGCGCAAACCAGCGGCAACCTCGTCCCTCTGCATATTGGCCTGGGAGCGCGGGGGTCTGCGGGTGGCCTCTTCGGGGCGGTTGTGAAACCGCGCCGAGACGCGGAACGCTGCATAAAACGGACTTCGCAGGGTTTGTACGGTGCCGCGAGCAGACTGTGAGAGCTTGGCGCCAGCAGGCAGCGGGAGCGTCGGGTGAGCGTTCCTCGTTATAACCAAAAGGGGTCCGCGGAACTCCGCGCTGGGGGCAGCAGGACTTGCGGGCTTAGAACGTGTATTCGAAGCCGGCAAAGCCGCTCCGGCCAGTCGAATCGATCCCGGAGCCGTGCACGCGGTAGTTGCGGTCCAGCAGATTCAACACCCCGAATCGCAGGCTGACTCGTTCAGCCAGAGCCCACCCGCCGGTAAAATCCAGGACCATCCAGCCGGGAGTGCTGGCATAGAGCGGCACGCGGGTGCTGTTGCTGACGACCGGCACGCCGTTGACGACCGCGCCCAGGGGCAGGACGCGGTCGCGAATCTGGTCCAGAGACTCGCCCGTGGGAGCGAAGCGAAGCACACCGCTGTCGGAAAGAAGGTAGGGCTGGACAATTGCGCTGTTGAAAAAGTTGGCGATGTCTGCGCGGCTGCGCGAGGCGCCGATCCGCTCATCGTCGAGATCGCCGGGGTTCATCTTTCGCTGGGCTCCGGCAAAACGGAGGGTGCCCTGGAGCCACGGCCGGTTGCCGGAGGGCGAATAGGTCAGAGCGAGCGAGCCGTTTTGCGGGGGCAGCCGTCGGGCGGCGATGTTGGGATTGAGGTCCCGCCCGTTCATCCAGGAATAGCTTCCCTGCACGCTCCAGCGGGAGGACGGAGCGTAGCGGACGGTGGTTTCCAGCCCGTAATACTTGCTCTTGCCGTCATTGACCGCCGTTCGGATGGCCCGCGAGTCGATTCCGGCCGGCGCGACAGTTACAACGCCTTGGGACTGTTGGGCAGCCGTCGGAGGCAGAGCCGCCACCGCCACTCCGCCCACTGTTGCCGGAACGCTGCCCACCGGGAAGAGCAGAGTGCGCCGCGCGATGGGGTCGCTGAACTCGGCGTCGAAGGCCTGTATCCGCGCATACCATCCCTGGAGTTGGAACGTAATCCCCGCTTCGTAGCTGAGGAGCCGTTCCGGTCGCAGGCGGGCCATGGCCCGGCCCTTGGAAAGGGCTCCTTCCCCCGAATCGGTTCCCAGCAGCGCCTTGCTGCGGACGGCGTCCTCGTTGGAGACCTCGTAGCCGAGGCCTCCGTTCAGGCCGACGCGCCCCAGATCGCTGACATTGGGAGCCCGAAAGCCGCGGCCGATCAGAAGGTGCAGGATGACGCTCTCTTGCAACTGATAGCTGGCGCTGGTATGGAACGTCAGATCATGAAACGTCTGGGTGGAGTCGGCGACTCCCAGAGACGCCCCCGCTGGGTCGAGATTCTCGTTTGCCACAGCTTGGAACCGGATGGAGGTATAGCGCACACCGCCCTGCGCCCGCAACCGACCGGGGATCACTTCGGTCATGTTTTGTAAGAAAAGCGCCGCCGTGCGGTACCGGGTGCCATTTGGGAAAAGGGCCCGGGTTTGCGTTCGCATCTGGCTGACGGGATTGGTTTCGTAGCGCACCGACTCCACCCGCTCCTGGTAGATCTCGCCGCCGAACAATTGCGCGTGCCGCTGCCCGAGGTGCGAGGCGCCTTGCAGGATGTAGCCCAGCACGCGGGCGGAATTGTCTTCAACCACGATCGCATCGGTCAGGCGCGAGCCCTGGCGGAGCGCGCCATCTTGTTGCAAGTTGTAAGAAAAAACCCCCGTGACGGTGTCCAGAAATCCCAGACGGGCCTTTTCATACCGCACATAGCCGAATTGTCCTCGCTGGGGATCCAGGTCCGACCGCAGCCGCCCCAGCCCGCCGAGCAAGTCGCGGTACGACCGCTGTCCGATCAGATCCGTGCGATGAAACCAGCCGCTCAGGCTTTGGTCTCCACCCCAGCGAAGGGCCAGCTTGGTATGCGCGCTGCGCGCAGCGAATGCCGTTTCCCGCAGCCGGGCGCCCAGCATCTCCCGGATGTGCGAGACCTCCAGTCCGAAATACCGCCGGAACACATTGTGGGAGTCGATCCCGTGGCCGGCGCGCAGGTTGTTCAAGCGGCGGGCGGAGCCTCCCACCAGCCACCAGAGCCAGTCATTCGAGAGCGCGATTTCCCCTCGGGCTGTTCCCGAGGCGTCTCCGGAATTGGCAAACACGGCAGCGTTGCCATGAACCGTCAGACCGCCTCCCGCGCCGTAGCGGGGGGGCTCCGACAGGATATGCAGCGTGCCGCCCAGCGAGTCGCTCCCATAGGCGGCGCTGCTTGGCCCCAGGGTGGCTTCAAAGCGGTCGGCTTGCGACGGCTCTA
>DATMAF010000343.1:0-3398 GCA_035560315.1 Terriglobia bacterium
GGCAGAGCCGCGCACACCCCCACCCTTGAGCCGGGAAACGGCTGCGGGCCGGGCGGACAAGGCGGCTTCGGGTCACCCAACGCTTACCGACTCGCTGCGGCCGAAGCGCTGCAGATAGCGGCTGTCCAGTGCGCTGTTCACGATTCGCAATACTTCTTGCCGTTCGAAAGGCTCCGGCACCAGATCGAAAGCACCGCACTGGATGACTTCAGCCCACAGCCGCTCATCGCCGCAGCGGGCGCAAACCACCATCTCACAGCCTGCCCCGGAAGCCACGATGAGCTGGAGCATATCCCGCCAGGAACCGTCGGGGAGGTCCGAATCCACAAACGCAAGGTCGAACTTCCCCGAAGCGGACATCCTCATCTGCGCTTCCGTAATGTTTTCGGCCGTTGCTATTTCCAGGCCACCGTCGGACAGCACCCGCAGCAGTCGCTCCCGCCGCTCCGGCGGCATTACCAACAGTACCCTGCTTGCCATCGGTCGCCTCCTCCCTCCCGATGACTTCTTTATCGGCTCGCCAGCCAATGTTCAGGAGGGTGAGAGACCATCGCGAACCGGGGGATGCCTTGATCCCGCGCTGCCTCAAAAATCCCTTGGCGCGTTTTTCCCGGCAGCCGCTTTCCCCGTCGCGGGCTTCCAATCGGCAGGAGACGTTCCGTTGGAGCCCAGCGCGCATCCGGGATGGAGCGCCTCTCAAAAGGCATGCGGGATCCATCCCACCGAACTTCGTCACAACTGGACCTTCGAACGAAGCTATTATACTCCCGCGAAATGTGGACGGAGGTATTTTTGAACGCCGCCGGCTGGCCTCCGTCCCTGGCTTCCCGTCCGGAGTTTGGGCGGGAACGAAAAACAAGGGGTCAGATTCTTTCTCTTCTTCCTGCGCCAAAGGGATTTCCTCAGGCGCGCGCCGGCGCCGGCAGGATGCGCAGGTCGCGTCCGGTCATTTCTTTGGGCTGGGGGATGCCGGCAATGCCCAGCAGGGTGGGGGCAATGTCCCGCAGCGAGCCGCCGGAGCGCAAACCGGTGTTGGCTCCGTTCGGCAGGACCAGCAGGAAGGGAACCGGGTTGGTGGTGTGATAGGTGTGGGGGCCGCCGGTGAGTGGATCAATCATCATCTCGGCATTGCCATGATCGGCGGTGATGATCATGCCGCCGCCGCGTCGTTTGAGCGCGGCATAGATGCGGCCCAGGCAGGCGTCCACGGCCTCCACCGCCTTGATGGCGGCATCCAGCTTGCCCGAGTGTCCCACCATGTCGGCGTTGGCAAAATTGACAATGATAAAGTCGAAGGCTCCCGTTTCAATGGCCTTGATGACCGCGGCGGCGACCCCTTCGGCGCTCATCTCCGGCTTGAGATCATAGGTGGCCACCTTGGGCGAGGGCACCAGAATGCGTTCCTCGCCGGGATAGGCCTTCTCGACTCCGCCGTTGAAAAAATATGTTACGTGCGCGTACTTTTCCGTTTCGGCCACGCGCAGGTTCTTGAGGCCGCGTTCCGCGAAGATGTGCGCCAGAATGTGCTCCGGCTCCTCGGGCAGCAGGACGCAGGGAAACGAGAAGGTCTTGTCGTAGCGCGTCATGGTGACCAGATGGAGGTTTTTGGGCAGGGAGGAACGCGGAATGCCGGCCAGCGTCGTCTCGGTCAGCGCCAGGCAGAGCTGGCGGGCGCGGTCGGCGCGAAAGTTGAAGAAGATCGCGACATCGTCGTCGCGGATGCGCCCGACCGGCTCGCCGCGCTCGCCGGCGATCACCACCGGCGGGAGAAACTCGTCGGTAATGCCCTGCTTGTAGGACCGCTTGACGGCGGCGACGGGATCCACGGCTTTGCTTCCTTCGCCGTGCACCATCGCGGCGTAGGCTTTGGCGGTGCGCTCCCAGCGCTTGTCGCGGTCCATGGCGTAGTAGCGCCCGCAGACGGTGGCAATGCTCCCAACGCCGACGGCGCGGATCTGCTGCTGGAGCTTTTCCAGGAAGCCCGCGCCGCTGGTGGGAGGCGTGTCGCGGCCATCCAGAAACGCATGAATGAAGACGGGGTGCACCTCCCTCTGCCGCGCCAGCCGCAGCAAGGCGTAGAGATGTTCCTGATGCGAATGCACGCCGCCGTCGGAAAGCAGACCCAGCAGGTGCAACTGATGGCCGAGGGCTTTCTGCATCGCTTCGACCAGTACCGGATGCCGGTAGAACTCGCCGGCGGCGATCATTTGATCGATGCGGGTAATGTCCATCTGGATAATGCGCCCGCTGCCGATGTTGAGATGCCCGACTTCGCTGTTCCCCATCTGCCCCTCGGGCAGGCCGACATACGGACCGGAGGTGTGAATCAGGGTGTGGGGGAACCGGGCGTTTAGCTCGTTCATGGTAGGGGTGCGCGCCAGCGCGATGGCGTTGCCGTCGGAAGCTGGATTGTAGCCCCACCCGTCCAGTATGATCAGCAGCAGCGGCTTGGGAACCATCGTTCAGGCCGCCCCCAAGGAGGAACCGAAGATGGTCTTACGCCCCAGGAACTTGGCGTCGGGGCCAAGTTCTTCTTCGATGCGCAGCAATTGGTTGTACTTGGCGATGCGGTCGGAGCGGCTGGCCGAGCCGGTTTTAATCTGCCCGGCGCCGGTGGCCACGGCCAGGTCGGCAATAAAAGCGTCTTCGGTCTCGCCGGAGCGGTGGGAGATGACGGCGCTGTAGCCGTGCCGCCGCGCCAGGTCGATGGCGGCAAGCGTCTCGCTGAGGGTTCCGATCTGATTCACCTTGATCAGAATCGAGTTGGCCACCTGCTCGCGGATGCCCCGCTCCAGCCGCTTGGTGTTGGTGACGAACAGGTCGTCGCCGACCAACTGCACCTTGCCGCCCAAGGTTTGCGTCAGTTGGCGCCACCCCGTCCAGTCGTCTTCCGCCAGCCCGTCCTCAATCGAAACGATGGGATACTGCCGCACCCAGTTGGCCCAGAACTCCACCATCTGCTCGGCCGAGTGAACGCTCTGGTCGGATTTCTTGAAGATGTACCGGCCCCCTTCGTAGAACTCGCTGGCGGCCGGGTCCAGCGCCAGAGCGATGTCCTCTCCCGGGCGGTATCCGGCGGCATGGATCGCTTCCAGAATCTGCTCAATCGCTTCCGTATTGGAGCGCAGATGCGGAGCAAAGCCCCCTTCATCCCCGACGGCTGTGGAGTAGCCTTTCTTGGCGAGCACCTTCTTGAGGTGATGAAAAGTCTCAACGCCCATGCGCAGGGCCTCGGCAAAGCTCTCCGCGCCGCGCGGGACAATCATGAACTCCTGGAAGTCCACGTTGTTGTCGGCGTGCGCGCCTCCGTTGAGGATGTTCATCAGCGGAACGGGTAACACCGAGGCGTGCACGCCCCCCAGATACCGGTAGAGCGGCAGGTCCAATGCTTCGGCCGC
>DATMAF010000344.1:0-3438 GCA_035560315.1 Terriglobia bacterium
CTCGCGCGCCCTGGCCGGAGATGCCGCTGGCCTGCCAGGCGTCGTAGTCGTTGAAACCCCGGAACCAGCGGTAGTTGTTCACCGGAATATCCAGGTGGACCTTGTGGCAGGTGGAGCAGAACTCCGCCGAATCCAGCCGCATGAAGGGCTTCATAAAGGTCTTCTTATGCGGGCGAGGATTCAGGAAGGTCAGGAAGCGGTCCAATCGTTTGATGTAGGGATTGTCGCTGGTGAGCAATTCGTGCAACGGCGGATACTGGATCAGGAAGCCGCCGTTGCCCATGGAGCTGTCCACGTGCGTGATGGCGTGGCAGGAGGTGCAGGCCAGGCCTGCGCGCGCCTCCGGGGTGTCGATCTGCTCCTTGATGGGCCGGTCAAAGCGCCCGTTGAAAAACACGGCGTGGTCGTGGCAACCCGCGCACCACTTGCTGGGTCTCGTGCCGACGACTTCCTGCATGTACTCGACGGATTTGCGGTAAAACTGGTTGTTGAAGGAGGCAAAATGGTGCGCCGAGGAGTTCCACTGGTTGTAGATGTCTACGTGGCACTCGCCGCAGGCCGCCGAATCCATGAAAAAGTTTGACGGAATGATATCGCCGGTGTTGGTTCGCGCCGAGGACGGAAAGAACGGCGAGCCGGGGCCGCCCCCTTCTTCGTCCATGGATGTCGGCACGATCGCCGGATTCACGATGCGGTCGTGGGGATTCGGAAAGGCCCGGTGGTAGATGTTGGTGGCCAGCGGCAGCAGCACGGCCAGCATCGCCGCCGCCGTAACCCCTGTTTCCAGGCGGCGCCAACCGCCGCCGTGGCGAGCTGCCTGACGGTGCAGGAAAGCGATCAGCAGCAGCGTGCCCAGCGCCGCCGTTCCGATGTGCGCCCAGAAGGCCCACCGGTGCTCGGTGAGGTTTCCCTGCCATACCAGGTAGAAGGCAAACCCGCCGGAGAGGAAGAAAAGCGCCGCCACGGCCGGAAGGTCCCGCCGCAAGTCGTAGTTGCGCAGCAACAGAACCACCAGGCCGATGAGCAGGGCGGTGCCCAGCACGAGGTGCGCCAGGACATTCATCATGTAGAAAATGGTGGCCGAGGAAAACGCCGCGATATAGCCGGTATTCACCAGCAGCAACACAACGCCGATTCCCGTCCATCTTGATACGCGGCTCATCGCCATCCTCCTTCCAGCCGGGTCGTCTCCGTCAAGGGCCGCACCAGCCGCAGCGCCGGGCGGGTGTTGTATTCGTTGCGATAGCGGCGGTGCTCCTCGCTATCGGGAAACTGTTCGTTTGCGGGATAGGGATACTGGCTCATTCCGTGGAACGGCAGCGGCTCGACGGAACTGCCGAAGGCCGTGTTGGCGTCCTGGTCCTTGGCCCAGCCGTCCACCAGCAGCAGGAAATCGCGGCTCCAGCCCTCCGGCAGCGGGGGCAGCTGGGAGGCCGGGTAGAGCAGGCGCAACTCGTCGCCGGACCCCATCACGACCATCCGGTCGTCGGCCTCCAGCACCAGCGGGCGCACGTCGCCGTAGCGGGTGTACATGCCCGGCGTGGGGTTCCACATCGATACCGGCATCCATCGCTGGTAGTCAAAACGCTCCGGCTGCTTGCGCTCCGGGTGGATCACCGGCGTGGAGAAGCCCCGGAAGCGGAGTTCGGCCGTTTCGGCGTCCAGGGGGGTCAGCCTTACTTCCGGCTCGCCGGAATTTTCGCTCAGGAAGATTTCGTCCCAATACAGCGCCAGATTCGTTACAATCCGCACGGCGCGGGAGTCCGAACGGAACTTGCCGGTCAGGTCCACGACCATCGTCTTGGGCTTGCCGGCCGGCATCCCCATATCTTCGACCACCGTCTCCCACTCTCCGGCGGGATTCTTCACTTGCAAATACGGCGTCACCAGCCCCGGCCCCCCCTCCTGCGACACGGCCCGGAAGGTGCTCCCGTCAGCCCAGTCCACCCAGCCGTTCAGCACGAGGATGGCGTTGTTGCCTGGGGCGGCGGATCCGAAGTCCAAATCCAGCGCGTGCATCTCGGCCACACCGCTGTAATCCCGTCGAAAGCCATCGGGGTAAGCCCGGTCCTTCCGCTGCAAACGGGCCAGCACGTCATTTCCCTGCTCATCCCGCGCAACCTGGGGGTAGATGCGCTGCGACACGCCAAACAGGCGAAACTCCGGAAAGGGAGGTCCTTTGAATTTCTCGTTGGTGAACACTTCCACTTCCCGTGGATGGTCCACCGCGATGAGTTGTACTTTATCCAGAAACGCCACTTCCCGCAGTTCCTCAGTTATACGGATTTCATAGCGCCCGTCAACTGCTTCAAGTGCCGAACCGGGGATTTGAATGTACTCGTCGTGATCAACAGGGAAATATTGTCCATCACCCAGACTGGCCCCCAGGGGGGCGACCCCCAGAACGTCTGTAATAAACTGAAATTCTTTCCCATTCCAGGTGAAGACCATGGGGCAGGAACCGGACAGCCGTTGTGCTTCTTTGAAGGAGAGGTGCTGGTTCACCGGCTGGTTGACCTCGTTCTGGATCAGCCCGTTCGGCCAAGTGATGCGAATGGTGTCAATCCTGGTGCGGCTCCCCAAGCCAAAGATCAGCGGCACGCCCTGGTAGGTCTGTTTCTGATACAACGAGCCGGCCTTGACCTCCACCCGCGCCCCCGGCGCCAGCTTCAGGTTCTTAACGCCCTCCAATCTCACCTGCGTCCAAGCGCGGTTCCTCCCGGGCTGGCTTGCGTAAAGTACCAGCGAGCCATGAGGGCTGAATGCCACCGCCTCCGGATTGCCATCCTGGCCAAAGTCTGCTGCCACGACCAACCCTGGATGAGTCGGTCCGAGCGAACCAAACGGCGCAAAGGCTGCGATTCCATCTCGCCGGAAAACTGTTCCCATCCGAAGCAGATCGGAGGAGCCATCGGCATCGAAGTCTGCCACCACGATAACACCGGCCCCCGGAGAACCCGGAAGAGGCTGCTCCACCATTTCTAAGCGTTCCGCACGGTTAAGGTACAGTCTCCCCTCGCCTCCGGCTGTCGCCAGCAGGTCGGTCCAGGAGTCGTGATTCCAGTCTGCTGTCGTCAGGCCGCTCGCACCGCCCGGCAGCGGGTCAAACGGAACGGCATCGTATTTCCCTCCCAGGCGGTCCCGATAGATCACCGCCGTCCGCTCAGCATAGGAAACCACCAAGTCGAAGCGGTTCTCGTAAGGGTTCAGGTCCATCACCACGCCGTCGAGAGCCGTTCCGGGGACAAAAGGAAAGTCCGAGGTGAGGTCGCTGAAGCCCGCCGCGCCGTTGTTGCGCACCAGCTTGGAGCTTGGGCCCAGCAGGATCAGGTCCAGGTCGTAGTCGTGGTCGTAATCGAGCCAGACGGCCTTGCGGTACTGGCCGGCAGGCAATCGCGCGGGCGAGGGTTGGAACATCCCGTTGGCATTGACGAGCAG
>DATMAF010000345.1:0-4969 GCA_035560315.1 Terriglobia bacterium
CAATACGCGCACCGAGCCGTTTCCGTCACGTGGGTCTGCCTCCGAAATTTGATGGAGATGTTGTGGGCCCGGCTGCGCGGACGGCCGGACCTTCCCGGCCCGGAGCGGCTGCGCTTGCTGCTCGAAGAACTGGGAGGCAGCTTCCTGAAATTTGGCCAGATTCTTTCCGTGCAGGTGGACGCGCTCCCCCGCGAGTACTGCAATGCCCTCATGAACCTGCTGGACCGCGTGCCCCCGTTTCGGAAGGAGCAGGTGCGGCAGGTTTTCCTGGAAGAGCTGGGGAAGCCTCCGGAAGAGCTCTACCGGGAATTCGACTACCAGCCCATCGCCTCCGCATCGATCGGGCAGGCGCATCGCGCCCTTCTGCCGGATGCCACGGTAGTGGCCGTCAAAGTCCAGCGGCCGGGCATCCAGGAACTGTTCCGCCGGGATGCGGTGCTGCTTCAGGCCTTTGTCCGCGTCGCATTCCTGCTGCGCATCCGCAGCCTGTATTTCCTGCGGGATCCTGTCCGCGAGTTTCGTGACTGGCTGGAGGACGAGCTGGATTACCGGCGCGAGGCGGCCTATGCCCAAGGCCTTGGCCGGAACGCCGCCGGCAATCCCGCCGAGCGGGTGCCCAAGATCTATTGGGAACTCACCACCGCGCGGGTGCTGACGATGGATTACCTGGAAGGCGTCAGCATCTCGCAATATCTGCGCCTGAAGGAACAGGGCGATGAAGCGGCACTGCGCCAGCTGGACGCCCTCGGCTTTGTTCCCGCCACGTTCGTTTCCAACGTCATCAATAACTTTATGAGCGATGCCTTTCGCTACGGGCTGTTCCACGCCGACCTGCACCCGGCCAATCTGCTGATCTTGAAGGACAATGTGGTCGGCTACGTGGATTTTGGCATTGTGGGGCATCTCACCCCGGAGGCGCGCCGCAAGCAGATTCAGCTCAGCATGGCCTACGCCCGCGGAAACACCGACGAGATCTTTGAGGCTTTTCTTGACACCTGCTTGTTCACCAGTAGCGTGGATGTGGCCGGCTTCCGCAAGGAACTCGAAAAGCGCTGCCAGTCGTGGTACCGCCAGCCCGCCATCGGGGGCATTCCGCAGTTGCAGCGCAGCCTGACCGTGGCGATGGTGGATTTGCTGTCGCTGTGCCGGAACTACGGCCTGCTGGTGGACCGCGAGATGATCAAATACATCCGCTCGTTGTTCCTGGCGGACGGGCTCATTTCGCTGCTGTCGCCGGGGCTGGACCTGACGCCGCAAATTCGCAAAGTCTGCGAAGATTATCTGGCCCGCGAAGCCCGCAACAAAATCCTCTCGCGGCACGCCGTGATGCGGTTTCTGGCGGACCTTTCCGGATGGCTCTCGGCCAACCCCGCCCAGATGCTCCGGGCGATGCACCTGATCGAGCGCGACCAGGCCCGCTCCCGTCCGCCCAGCGGCGGCGCGGAACCGGACGAAAGCTTGCGCGTGCGCGCCGCGGCGGTCGGCGCCGTCTGGTTGGCGCTGGTGCTGGCCGGCTTTGCGGGGCGAGAGAGCGTTTCGCTGGCCACCAATCCTTTCGGGAGCTATTTCTTTGTCGCTTTTACGGCTGGCTGGACGCTCTGGCTGGCAGCCTTGTTGCGACGGCTGGCCGCAAGCTAGAAACCTCGCCGGGAGAGAAGAGATGTGATGGCGCGCTGGGGAAAATACGGTCTGGCGGCGCCGGGCTGGTTCCGGACACCGGAACCGGAGCCCCGCTACGCGGCGCTCTCGCCTGCTGCGCGCTTCCGCCTGGCACTGGAGGAAAGCGGCGGACTGTTTCCGTGGTTTGGCCACTTTTTGGCCGGGCGCTCCGATTTGCTTTCCAGCGCGTATCTCTACGAACTCCGCAAGATCCGGATGCCGGAATTGCCGGCCGCCGGCCCCCCGCCCGGCGAATTGACTGCTCTCGTTGCTGACCTGCAATTGATGCGCACCACGCCGGGCTGCGAAATCTATAGCGGTTCGCACCTCGGCAAGCAGGTGGTGGTGGAGGTGGCGCGCAAAGGCTACGGCCCAGACAGCCCCAAGGAATGGGAGCTGTTTCACCGGGGCCTCCGGCAAATCCACAACCGGCAAATTACCCCCGCGATTCAAGACGCGGTGGTGGAGCAGTTCCAGAGCTGGCTCCGCCTCCAGGCGGATCTGGAACGGAAGCGAACCATGCTGGGAAACCTGCAAAATACCCCTTCCTATGCAGTGACCCGCTTCCCCAAATTGGTCCCGGAATTGCAATCCTCCGAATGGATGGGATACGAGGGCGCGGAAGGCTACCCCGTTTCCCGCCTGCTTTCCGAACCGGGCAGCAAGGCCGACGGCCTGCACGTGCTGGCGGAGGGGTTCCTGGAACAGTGCCTTTTGTTTGCCCTGATCGACGCCGAGTTTCAGCCGGAGGAATTGTTGCTGCTCAAGGAAGGCCGGCTGGGGTTTCGCACCGTTCCGTCGTGGGTGGCGGTCCCGGTTGAGTCGCACCAGGATCTGCTCCAGTACGTGGTGGCGGCGGTGGGAGGGGAAACGCCGCGGGCCGTTCAGATGCTATGCCGCATCTCCGCCGGGCGCGACGCCTATCGCGCCGAAGAACGATTGCTGCACGAACTTTCCTCCCTGCAACCGGAGCTGAAAATCAATGCCGTTACGCCGGAGTCGGTAACGGCGCTGGAAACCTACGGCCGCGCCATGCACAAGAGCGCGCTGCGCCCGCCGTTGTTTTTGCAGCTCTTCCACCGCAACATTACCCTCCTGGGACAGCACAATGAGTTGCTGGATCCCGCGGTGGACGTGCTGGACGAAGCGCTCTGGCCGGTGCTGGGCCGCCTGTTGCGGTTCCATCTCGGCGAGATGATGTCGTCCGGGAAATTGCAAGAGTGGGCGGTGAGCTCCAGCCTGTTTCTGATGACCGCCGGCCGGCAGATGACCGTGCTGCTGGAAAAAATCCGCGAGAACGACCCGCGCATCACCTCGGAAGCCGGAGTCCGGATTCAGGAGCCGCGGCACACCGCCTTGAACCGCCGCACCACTGCCCTGCTCCGCTCGGCAATTCTGCTGGTGGTGTTGCTGGTTTCGCTCCAACTCTCGATGAGCCTCTCGGGAGGCGCTTTGCCGGCTCTGGCGGGGCTTGCGGCGACGGCCGCCGCCATCGCTTTGTGCTTTTCGGTGGCCGGGATTCGCTAGCCAGCTCCGGTGTGCCACGTTTTGCCGCGCCGCCGGCGGGAGCGATTTGCGGTACGCAGCATCGCCATCCGGGACGGTAGCCACCATGAACCTCTCGAGCCAGGACGCCGCGCTGACCATCTTCTGCGGCAAGGGCGGGGTCGGCAAAACCACCATCGCGCTGGCCTATGCCATGGGCATCGCCCGCCGCTCCCGGCGCGTACTGGTGGTGACCTCGCATCCTCTGGCCGAACTGGCGGTCTCCGTTTCTCTGGCAGGAATGAAGGAGCAGGATCCCGCCGCAGCCGCCCACCTGTTTATCATCCACATCGATCCGTTCGAGCTGCTGGCGCGCCGCGTGGAGCAAGCGATCCCCTCCCGGCCGCTGGTCCAGCGCGTGCTCAACAGCGCCATCTACCGGAACCTGGTGGAGGTGGCGCCGGGTCTGAAGGAGATCTCCTTCCTTGGCCGTTTGCATGAGCTGGCCTCCCGCCGCTCCACCGGCGAGGACAAGGAGGAATTCTCCGAGTTGGTGTGGGATGCTCCCGCCACGGGCCATTTCCTGCAAACCATGAAGGTCTCCCGGAATTTTGAGAAATATCTTTCCGGGCCCCTGGCGCTCATCGGGAAAGAGGTGGGGATATTTTTCGGCAATCCCTCCAATCTGGCGGTGATCCCGGTCACCACGCTGGAGCGCATGGCGGTGGATGAAACCATCGAAATGTGCGAGAAGCTCGCCGGAGAGTTGAACGCAAGGCCGGCCGCCGTGGTCGTCAACATGGCTTCTCCGCTGATTGCGGGACCGCAAGCCGCTTCCGAGGAATTCTTTCGCTGGGTCTCCGGCGCCGGAGCCCAGGCAGCGCACCTCGCCTTTATCGCCGAGCGGCACCGCATCGAGCGAGCGCAACTGGCGCGGCTCCGCTCCTCGGTGGACGCTCCGGTGCAATTTGTCCGGCGCGCATCCGGCTGGACATCGGATCTGGAACTGCTGCGCCACGTCTCGCAGCAACTCGGCTCGTTATAGCGGACGGACTCCTATGCAGGTGCAAGTGTTTCTGGGAACGGGCGGCGTTGGCAAAACCTCTGTGGCGGCGGCCAGCGCGTTGCGCACGGCAATGGGAGGCGGCAAATCGCTCGTCGTGACGATCGATCCCGCCCTCCGGCTACGCACGGCGCTGGGCATGGAACCCGGCGGGCTGGAGCAGCGCGTTCCTCTGGATCCTTCCATCCGGGGCGAACTGTGGGCCGCTCTGCTGGACGTCAAGGCCAGTCTGGACCGGGCCATCTGGCGCTACGGCAAGCCGGAGGAGGCCCGCACCGTCCTGGAGCATCCCATCTACCAAATGCTCGCCACGTCGCTGGCCGGCATGCAGGAATTGATGGCGGTGGAACGCATCCACCAAGCGCTGGAGGAAGAGTTCGCCTCCATTTGCATTGACACGGCTCCCTCCCGCCACGCCCTGGAGTTTCTCGACAAGCCGGAATACTTCACCCAGCTCGTGTCGTTTCCCATCGTGAAGTTGGTGGGCCGGACGTACAAGTGGTGGATCAATTCGCCGCTTGCCCGGATCGGAAAATCCTCTCTGGAGCTCTACACCAGGGTGGAACAGGTGCTGGGCGCGCCGCTGGTACACCAAGTGCTGGACTTCTTTTCCGTTTTTCGCAAGTTTGCCGAAGGCTACGCCAGCCGCGCCCGGGAAACGCTGGCCCGGCTGCGCGATCCGGCGACGACCTCGTTCACCATCGTCACTACGCCCGACAAAGCGCTGCGCGACGCCCAGCACTTCCTGGCCGAACTCTCGGA
>DATMAF010000346.1:0-2569 GCA_035560315.1 Terriglobia bacterium
GGAAGATTCCCCACGGCGTTGACGTCCCCGCAATCGACCGCCAGGCCGCCCGCCGGCGCCAGGCGGAGGCGACGGGATTTTCACTCCAGGACTCCACCCCGGTCTTTGGCATCTTTGGCTTTTTAAAGCCCTACAAGCGAATCTATGAGGCGCTGCGCGCTCTGGCGCGATTGAAGGCGGACTACCCCTCGGTGAAGATGATCCTGGCAGGCGAGGAACATCCCCATTACCCGCTGCGCCCGCTGCTTTCAGAACTGGGCTTGGAGGATTCCGTCAAGATTCTCGGCTACCTGCCGCTGGAGCAATTTACGCAATTGCTGGCGGCAACCGATTACTGCCTCAACTTGCGGCATCCGACGGCGGGAGAAACCTCCGGCACGCTTCTGCGGGCCCTGGGGATGGGCAAGCCCACGCTGGTTTCCGCCATCGGTTCCTTCGCGGACTTGCCGGACGATGTGGTCTTCAAGATTCCGGTGGACGAACGGGAGGAGCTCTGGGTCTATGAGTACATGCGCGCCTGGCTGGACGATCCGGAGTTGGCGCGCAGCGTGGGCGAGCGGGGCCGCCAGTACGTCCAGCGCACCGCCCTGTGGCCGGACGTGGCCGGCCAGTATCTCCGCTTTCTGGAAGAATGCGTAGAACGGCCCGCGCCCCGGCCTGCCAGCCAGGGCGTCGCATTGCCGGCAGCGGCAGGGAACGGAACGTCCGCGCTCGCCCTCTCCGACGATGCACTGGCGGAATACATCATGGGCTTCTCGCATGCCTCGCGGTTAATGGAAGAGTATGTGCTGAGCCATCTGCGGCGCCTGGTGCGCACGCTGCGCCTGACCCCCCCGGGCGGCCCCAACGACCGCATCCTGGAACTGGGCTGCTATTTGCAGATTACGCCCGCCTTGCAGTCGCTGCTGGGCTATGGCGAGGTGCGGGGCGCCTATTACGGCACCGCCGGCCAGCAGGTGACGCGTTCGGCGGTCTCCATCACCGGGGAAACGTTTTCCTGCCGCATCGATCTGTTCGATGCCGAGCGCGATCCATTCCCGTATCCGCCGGGGTATTTTCAAACGGTTCTCTGTTGCGAATTGCTCGAGCATCTCGCCACGGACCCCATGCACATGATGGCCGAGATCAACCGTGTTCTTGCCGTCGGCGGCCACCTGCTGCTGACGACTCCCAATATCGCCAGCTTCCGCAGCGTGCGGGCGGTGCTGCACGGCGACCACCCGGGCATGTTTCCGGCCTACATTAAGCCGGCGGCCGATGGCTCAGTGGATCCGCGCCACAGCCGGGAATATACGCCGGGGGAGATCGCGCGGCTGGCCGATGCCGCCGGCTTTTTTGTGGAGCGGCTGGAAACGGGAGGCTACGCGCCCCAGGAACCGGATAGCGCGTGGGCCCGGCGGTTTTTGGAATCCAACGGCCTCTCCACCGAGTTGCGCGGGGAGCTGATCTACTGCCTGGCCCGCAAAGTCGCTCCCCTGCGCGACCGCTGGCCGAAGGATTTTTACTATCCGTGAAGAGGCCCCGCCGCGGGAGCAGCGTCCCGGTTGTGAAAGATGTGGGATAATTTCAGCGGAGCAAACGGGGTGCCTGTCCCCTGCCGGCTGGGAGGCCTGGGGGCGGGGAGCCCCGGGCCTTTGCGAGACTGGCCGGGCAATCCATGAGGTCCACTCCTTATCGCGCGCGTTTCCACCAGGTGCAGGTATCGCAGGACGGGCCCGGAAAGCTGCGGCTGCAATGCGTTCTGGAGAACTCGAGCGGCGCCACCTGGTCGCCGCACTCGCCTGTTCCGGGGACCGCTCCGGCGGACACCGTCGGCCCGGTGCGGCTGGGCTATCAGGTCTTTGACGCCCGGGTTGGTTCCCTGATGCTGGAGGGCGACCGCATCCCGCTTCCGGCGGAGTGCCGCCCCGGCTCCCGGAGCCCGATCCAGGCGGAGCTGGAGGTGCCGGCCGAACCGGGCCAGTACCGGCTGGTCCTCTCTCCCGTCCATGAGCAAGTGGCTTGGTTTTACGACCGCGGTTCCGAGTTCGTCGAGGTGAAGCTTTCGACCGCCGCCGGCCAGGTGGCGGTCCAGAGAGTCCGCTGCCTGACGGGCTTTCAGCGGCGGCTGGCCCGGCTCTGGCAGATGCTGCTGCGCTCCTTCTATTACCCGCTGCGCACCTTCTACCGCTACCGCCTTCTGATCGCCTCCATGGTCCGGCGCGAGATGCAGGGCCGCTACCGTGGTTCGCTGGCGGGAGCCTGGTGGACGCTGGCGCAGCCGCTGCTGTTGATGCTGGCCTACTACTTTGTTTTCGGCGTGGTGCTGAAGGCCGGAGGGGAGCGCGGCGCCGGCGCCTTCGTTTTCTACTTCCTGTGCGGCACCGTGCCCTGGCTCGGATTTTCCGAAGCCGTGGCGCGGGCCCCGAACATTGTGGCCGAAAACAGCAATTTCGTGAAGCGCGTCATCTTCCCGCTGGAGATCCTGCCGGTGAATCTGACGCTGATGGGACTGGTCACGGAAGGATTCGCGCTGGTCATTTTTTTGGCGGCCGTGATTGCCTTCGGACCGGGCTTGTCCTGGTCGGCG
>DATMAF010000347.1:0-5811 GCA_035560315.1 Terriglobia bacterium
AGGCGCACCAGCACCGCCTGCGGCACCGCGGCGTCGGCGCCATACATGATGGCCAGGATGTTGCGCGGGTTCTCCCCCAGGCGCGGCGCGGCCGGAGCAGCGACCGCGGTCCCGGCCGCTCCGGCGCTGCGGATGAGCGCAAAGTTCAGTTCGATGCGGGAAGCCACTGGAAGTTCTACGGGCGAACGCTCTTCCGGCTGGAATCCGAGGGCATCGGCGCGAATCGTGTACGTTCCCGGTTGCAGGGCGGGGAAGGAAAAGTAGCCCTGCTCGTTGGTGTAGCGATAGCCCTGGGTATTGGTCAGGAGATTGCGCTGGATCACCAGGGCGCGGGCGACCGGCTCGCCGCTGGCTTGACTCGTAACCTGCCCCTGGAGGGAGGCCTGCGAGCTTTGCGCCCGCAGAGAAGGGGGCACAAACGCCGCCAGAAACATGCCCAGCAATAACCACAGCCCGCGGCTGGGCATCCGCTTCACTGCCGCCTTTCCACCGACTGCAATTTTCTCTCGAGTTCCCGGATCTGGTTGCGATCCGAGGAGCGGGCGATGGCTTGGCGGTAATCTTCGGCGGCCTGCGCCCAATTCTGCTGCCCGGCATGCACGTCCCCCAGCCCAGCCAGCGCCGCGGCGGGGTGGACGCCATTGCCCAGCATTTGCATATAGACCTGCTCGGCCTGCTCCCATTGCCTGGCTTGCACGTGCAATTCCCCCAGGGCTAGATAGCCTATCTCGCTCGACGGATTGCCGTCAATGATCTCCTGGAGCACGCTGCGTTGCAGTTCCGGCCGGCGCTGCCGCCGGTAAATTTCCGCCAGCCGCAGCCGCGGCTCGGTCAGCCGCGGGTCCAGGTCGGCGGCGGTGCGAAAGCTTTGCTCGGCCTGCGCCAACTGGTTGTTCTGCTCCTGAATCAGGCCCAGGTTGTGGTAGGCCATGGCGTCGTCGGGTTTCCTCTCGATGGCGCGCCGGAATTCCTCCTCGGCCTCCCGGAGCCGGCCCTGGTAGAGATAGATCACGCCCAGGTTGTAGTGCAGGTAGGAATACTTTAGTCCCAGCTCGTTCTCGATCGCAATGCCGGCTTGCAGCTCTGCTTCGGCCTCCGAAAAGCGATTCTGGCTGGCATAGACGCGCGACAGGTTGAAGCGCGGATAGACCCATTTTTCCGCCCGCGCCGCCGCTGCCCGGAAGTTCTCGATGGCTTCGTTCCAGCGCTGCTGCTCCATGTAGGCAATCCCCAGGGCGTTGTAGGAATAAGCTGCGTTGGGGTCCAGAGCGATCGCTTGTCGCAAGACTTGGATGCCCTGGTCGAACTGCCGGTTCTCAACCAGCGCCCGACCCTCCATGAACTTGGCTTTGGCCTGCAAGGCAATATCGTCGGGAGCGATTTCACTGGCGTAGCTGAACAACCGCGCCCCCTCTTCATAGCGGGCCGCATCCAGCGGGATGACTTGATCGCCGCGCCGATAGGCCCATAACACCCGGTCGCCGGCTGAAGCCAGGGCAATGACCATCTGGTCATCGGCCTCCAGCCGCTGATCTTCGTCCATGGGAAACTGCAAATATCGCTGATAAAGGTCCCAGGCGCTGTTGCCTCCGGGACTCACCAGGCGGCCCTCGGCAATGGCTTGCTCCATGGCCTGCCGGACCTGCTCTTGCTCGGTCGGGGCCGCTCCCTGCGCCGCTGCCGCCAGGGTGCGGGATTTCCAGGCATGCATCGCCAGATGCCAGTTTTCCGGGCCGGGTTTGTCGACAAAGGAAAGGGGGGTCTCCGGCTCGAAATCCCCGAAGTCGCGGGGATGTTGCTGGCGATCGGTGGCGTCTTCCACGCTGCTCTGGAGATAGCTGACGATTTCGGAAGCCGTTACGATGTTGTCCTTGTCCACGTCGGCTTCCCCCATGAGTCCTTTGAGCAGGTAATATGTAAAGACGCCGTGGCCGCCGCCCCACTCCTCGCTCTCGCGCGAGAACTCGTTGGGGCGGCTGGCCAGCAGCCCCAGCGTTTCGGTCTTGGAGCTGGCGTCTTCGATATAGCGGTTCACGGCTCCTTGCACCTGCCCCAGTTTTCCGGCCCGGCAAACATCGGCGAAGAGGAAAATGCGCCGGGCATTCTTGAGGCGGTTCTGCATGATGTTGCCCAACTCGCGCATGGCCAGGGCGCTGCTATACAGGTCCTCGCGGTCCGAGTCGTAGGCCATGATGTAGCCTTCCTTGGCCGCCACCGTTTCGACGGTGCCGTGCGTCGCGATGAAGATATAGACGGAGTCTTCCGGCTTGATCTTTTTCGCCAGGGTGCTGCCCAGGCGGCTGCGCATCGCCTGCGACAAAGCCTCTTCGTTGGTCATTAGGAAAACGTTTTCCGGAAGAAATCCCCGCCCGCGGGGACTCAGCAGAAACTCATAGAAGGCTTTGGCGTCCGCGTCGGCATATTGCAGCCACTCTTCCTCGGGAAGATTCTCAAACTTGGAAACGCCGATAATGACCGCATAAAACTTGGGTTGCTCCGGCTCGGACGCCGGCGCTTGGGCCAGCGCGGGGGCCGCCGCCGAAAAGCCGACGAGCCCAAGGAGCAGCATGTGGAAGAGCACGTTAGCCACAAGGGGGCGTTGGCGGCAAAGCGTACCGGCCGCCGACACGCACCGTTCTGCGAACCAGCCCCGAGTCGCCATTGACGCTATTATAACGCCGAAGCTCCGCCGCCTATTGCCCCGGCGGATGGGAAGGTATCAGTCGATTAACGGCCCCGGCGATGCGACGCATGGTTCGGAAACGTTCCGGCCCGCCTTGGCGGAGAAAGCGCATGACACTCCCGCCGGCCTCATGCTACGATAGGCGCTATGGCGCTCGGCGGATCGATGAAAACACTGCTTCTGAATCCCCCTTCGTTTGAGAACTTTGACGGGGGGGCGAGTTCCCGCTGGCCGGCCACGCGCGAGATTCGCTCCTTCTGGTATCCGGTCTGGCTGGCCTACCCGGCGGGGTTGATTCCCGACAGCAAGTTGGTGGATGCCCCACCCCACGATATCACCGTAGAGCAGACCGTGCAGATGGCCCGCGACTACGAGTTTTGCGTCCTGTTCACCTCCACGCCGGGCTTTCAAAGCGATGTGCGCTTGGCCGAACTGATGAAAGATGCCAACCCCCATCTGAAGATCGCCTTCGTCGGCCCGCACGTCACGGCGCTGCCGGAGCAGAGCCTGCGTGCCTCCACCGCCATCGACTTCGTCTGCCGGAAAGAGTTTGACTACTCCGTCACGGAGTTCGCCGCCGGCAAGCCGCTCGCGGAGATTGGCGGCGTCAGCTATCGCAAGAACGGCTCCATCGTCCACACCCCGGACCGGGAACAGATTCAGGATCTCGATTCCTTGCCCTTCGCGGTGGACATCTATAAGCGCGACCTCGACATCACCCGCTATAACGTCCCCTTTCTGCTGCATCCCTTCGTAAGCTTTTACACCGAGCGGGGCTGCCCGGCGCTGTGCACCTTCTGCCTGTGGCCGCAAACCTTGAGCGGCCATCCCTGGCGCGTCCGCAGCGCCGACAACGTGGTCGCCGAGGTTCGCAAGGCGCTCGAGTATTTCCCCAACATGAAGGAAATCTTCTTCGACGATGACACCTTCAACATCCGCGCCGCCCGCGTGCAGGAACTGTGCGCCAAGCTGAAGCCGCTGCGCTTCACCTGGTCCTGCACTTCGCGCGTTACGGTGAGCTACGAGACGCTCAAGGCCATGAAGGAAGCCGGCTGCCGCCTGCTGATCGTTGGCTACGAATCGGGCGACCCGCAGATATTGAAGAACATCAAGAAGGGCGCCACGGTCGAGCAGGCCATCGAGTTCACCAAGAACTGCAAGAAGCTGGGTCTGGTGATCCATGGCGACTTCATCATCGGCCTGCCGGGCGAGACCCCGGAAACGATCCGCCGCACCATTGAGTTCGCCAAGCGCCTGGACACGGAAACGATTCAAGTCTCCATCGCCCACCCATACCCTGGCACCGAGTTCTACGATCAGGTCATGAAGACCGGGCAGTTCACCGCCTCGGCCATGACGGATGAGCAGGGCCATCAGCTTCCCAACATCTCCTACCCCGGCCTTTCCAGCGTGGATCTGCTGGAGGCCGTCGAGCAGTTCTACGGCGAGTACTACTTCCGCCCGCGCGTGGTCTGGCGCGTCGTCAAGAAGGCCATGTTCGATGCCGAAGAGCGCAAGCGGCTCTACACCGAGGCGCGCGAGTACCTGGAACTGCGCTCCAAACGCAAGAAGACCGTCGCGGAAGGGCGGCGGGCGCAGGCCGTCTCGGCCACCCCCGGAGCTCCGCCCGCAGGCTGCTGCTGACTGGCATGAAGACGGCAGTCGTCCTGACCGTTGCGACCCTGGCCAACTCCCTTGGCAATCTGCTGCTCACCATGGGAATGCGCGGTTTTACTCCGCCTCCGGAACCGGCCAGCTGGCTTGCCCGCACGGCAGGCCACGTCGTATCAAACCCCTGGATGATTGGCGGCGTCCTGCTGCTGATCGTTTTTCTCGCTTCCTACATGATGGCCTTGTCCTGGGCCGATCTGAGCTTCGTCCTTCCGGCCACCGCCCCGGCCTATATCCTGACGGTGTTTCTCGCCCGCGTGTGCCTCGGAGAAGAAGTAACGGCTGGCCGCTGGGCCGGAACGGTTCTCATCATCCTCGGAACGTGCTTGGTGGCGCGCAGCTTCGGCGACTCGCGCGGCGCGGCGGCAGGTTCCCCGGCGAGCGCCGGGGAATTGCCCAAGGAGGCGCGGTGATCCAGGTCGGACTGTTGGCGGCGGTGGTGCTGGCGGGAGCGGCGGGCGATGTCAGCGTCTCAAAAGCCATGAAGTCGCTCGGCGAAATCTCCGACTTCCGGCCGCGGGCGCTGCTTCGCACCGGCCTGCGCGCCGCCGCGAGCTTTTTCCTATGGACGGGCATTTTCTGGAAGACGGTCGCCTTCTTCAGCTTCATCACGTTGGTCGCCCAAGCCGACCTGAGCTGGGTGGTTCCGGCAACGGCCATCAGCTTTGTGATCGAGACCCTGGCGGCGAAGTACTTTCTGGGCGAGCAGATCAGCAACACCCGCTGGGCGGGCGCGGTGTGCATCTGCTGCGGCGTAGCGCTGCTTTCTTTTTGAATCGGTTGAAATCCCCATGGCATGGCCGGTCTGGCTCCCTGATCTGCTGCTTTACTACCTGCCGCTGGCCTTCGCCGCCGGGGCCTGCCTGTATCATGGGGCGGTGGCGGCGGCGGCGCTGCGATTTCGCTCGGAACGGGAACCTGTCTCGCCCTACACCCCGCCCGTCTCTGTCCTGAAGCCGCTGCGGGGCATCGAACCTCACTTTTACCAGACGCTGGCGGGCTTCTTCCGACAACAGTACCCGCACTATGAGATTGTTTTCGGTCTCTCCGACGAGAACGACCCGGCGCGCTGGACCATTGCCCAATTGCAGCGCGACTTCCCGGCCGTGCCCGTGAAGCTGGTGGTTGTCCCGCAGAGTGAGGCAGCCAATCCGAAATTGGGCAAGCTCCAGCGGATGATCGAAGCGGCCCGGCATGAAACCTTCGTCATCAGCGATGCCGATATCGCCGTGGCGCCGGATTATCTGCGGGAGGTCGTGCGGCCCCTCGCGGAGCAACGGGTGGGCATGGTCACCTGTCTCTACCGCGGGGTTCCCAGCCGCGGAGTGCGCTCCGTGCTGGAAGCCCTTGGCATGAGCGCCGAGTTCGCTGGCCAGGTGCTGCTGGGACGCGCGCTAAACGGCATGACATTTGGCCTCGGTTCGACCATGGCCACGCGCAAGCAACCGGTTGCCGCC
>DATMAF010000348.1:0-2521 GCA_035560315.1 Terriglobia bacterium
GAATCGGAATACGCTTCCGGGGGGAGCCCGCGGCCTTGATTCTATTCCCCCCAAGCTGACTTCGTCAATCAATGCCGCTGAAGGGTGAGCGCCTACCCGAAGGGCGGAGGTAGAGCGGGGGCTCAGCAGGCCAGGCGGGAAAAGCGGTACGGATAACTGGCGGAGAGGGGGGGATTCGAACCCCCGGTAGCGCTATTAGGCACTACGACGGTTTAGCAAACCGCTGCTTTCAGCCACTCAGCCACCTCTCCGGAATGCCATGGTGCCAAGCCACCGGCTGCATTTGAGCAGCATTATCGCATGAAATGGCGGCAAACGGGCCGGCCTCTTGGCGAGAATGCCGCTATTCGTTATAGCCCAGCAAGAGCATGCCCAGGCTCGTCATGCAGACCGCAAACAGGATGCGCATGAGGCGGGGATAAAACCGGCCCACATCGGAAACGGCCTTGGAGACGGCGATGCCAAATCCCGCGGCGGCAAAGCCCAGGTGCTGCCGTTCGATGTGGATCATGGCGCGATGCGCTTCCGCGTCCATGGCCATCCCCACGTCCGAGGCATGCGGATGAAAAAGCAGCAACAAGGCCCCGGCCCCGGCCAGCGCGGGAAAAACACAAGCCAGCCCGAGGGAGTGGGGCTTCCAGCGCACGCGGATAAACTCCACCACCCCCAGGCCCAGCAGGATCAGCGAGAACACTTTGTGCTGTAACACCTGCACGTTCTGGGTGATGACATAAACCAGCGTCTGATTGCCCAAGGGCCAGGACTCCGGATCGCTCCAGAAGAATAGGTACAGGCCAGGCGCGAAGAAGAGCACGGACCAAAGATACCGTACCCAGCGATACCGCGCGGCCAGGCGCGGCTCCAGCAGCGCCAGCACTCCCACCAGCAAGACGAACACGCCGGCGAAGCGATGGTTGAATTCCGAGAAGCGCTTGTCGGCGGCGAGTTCCTCGGGACTTTTGCGCGGCTTCGGGGCGGGGGGTTCTTCGTGATGCAGGTGGCTGTGATCCATGGTCTCCTGCGCGCAGGCCGGGCGCGGAGCGAGCACCAGAGCGGGAGCCAGCACGGCGGCAAGCAGCCCGCCCGCCAGGGAGAAGGACATCCACTTCTTCATGACCCGTGCGCCAAACCCTCCAGGGGATGATCTTCGCACAGCCGGAGCGGACCGTCGAGAGGAATCCGCCTGCCCTCAGGTCTTGATCCGGAGGAAGAGGTACAGCCCCCCCAGGCCGAACAGCAGATTGGGCGACCACGCCGCCACCGCGGGCGGAAGCTGATTGAGATTGCCCAGGGCTTCAAACAGGCTGTCGGTCCCCCAGAACACGATGGCAATGCCCAGGCTGATGGCAATGCCCGTCAAGGCCCCGCGCTTGCCAATGGAAAAGGCGAAGGGCAGCCCGATCAAAGCCATGATCAGGGCAAAGAGCGGGAAAGACAATTTTTTGTGCAATTGGACGGACAGGGAGACCACATCGAAACCGCTCTGCTGCAAGTCCTGAAGATAGGCGCGCAACTCGGGGTAATTCATTTGCGAATACTGCCGGACCTCTTTCAGAAAATAGGACGGCGGCTCCCGAAATTCCGGATAGAAACGGACCGGAAACTCCTGGAAGGTTTCAACCGCATCCGCCCGCATCACCCGTTCCCAGCCTTCTTCAAAAACCCAGCCGTTTAGAGAAGCTTCCCAGCGCGCCCGGGCCGCCGAGACGCGGCGGGTTAATTGGTGCGTCGCCGGATCGAACGCAAAGACCGTCACCCCGCCCATCATGCCTTGGGAGGGCTCGAAAAAGGTGTAGTAATAGATGCGCGATTCTTCCCCCACAATCCAGCGGCGGCCCGGGGAAAGGTACGTCTGCGCCGGCCGCCCTTTGATGTGGTTGCGCACAGCGTCCTGATGGCGGTTGGCGGCCGGCACATAGAACGTCTCAAAGAAAAACAGCGCCACGCTCAGCAGGCCCGCGGTCAGCAAGACCGGCAAGGTGAGCCGGTATAAGCTCACACCGGAGGCCTTGGCGGCCGTGATCTCGTTGTTCTGGGTCAGGATGGCGAAGCTGATCAGAATCGCCACCAGCACGCCCAGCGGCGCCGTCACGTAGAGAAGCTGGGGCGTGAGGAACACGAAGTAGTCGATCACCATGCTGGCCGGAATGCGGTTGCGAAGGATGTCATTGAGCAAGTCCAGAAACAAGGTAACGATTTCAATCAGCAGCACGAGCGTGGCGACCACCACCGCCCAATACCACAGGAAGGAGCGCACCACGTAGCGATCCAGGATCCACCGAAAGGCGGGACTGGCGGGCGGCATCCAGTCCGCTGTCCGGCCGGCGCCCGTCCGCCGGCGCCGCTCCGCCACACGCCGCCACCACCCCTGCGACCAGTGCGCCAGCCCGTCCAGCCAGCCGAACAGGGGGGTGACGCGGTCGGCGCCCCGGAGCAGCAGGGCGCCCATGAGGCCAAACAACAGGTTCGGCATCCACACTCCCAGCCAGACGGGGAGCACTCCCTGCCGCGCCAAGCCGCT
>DATMAF010000349.1:0-3098 GCA_035560315.1 Terriglobia bacterium
ATGCCGATCCGCACGGGTTGGTGGTGGACTCGGAAGGACAGGTGTTCTGGGCGGAGACTACCGGCTTCCATCTGGGCCGGCTGGATCCGAACAGCGGGGAGATGACGCGCTATCCGATGGACTCCTCCGGCCAGCATCCCGGTCGCGGACACACCCCGATTCTGGATTCCAGGCAGGACATCTGGTACACGGCCATCGCCGGCGATCTGCTCGGCAAATGGGACCGCAAGACCCAGAAGACCAAAGTCTGGAAAGTGCCCACCGTGGGCGCCGCTCCCTACGGGATCCAGATGGACCAGGAGGAGAAAAACGTTTGGATCGCAGAGTTCCGCGGCTGCAAAGTCGCGAAATTCGAGATCGCCACGGAGAAGTTCACCGAGTATCCGGCTCTTACCCAGCCCTGCCTGATCCGCCGGCTCAGCCTCGACCACCAGGGTAACGTGTGGTATGCCGTGTTCAGCGGAGGCAAGATCGGCAAACTGGATCCGAAGACGGGAAAGATCGTCGAGTACACCGTTCCGATGCCATTCTCCGAACCCTACGATATTCAACCCGACTACGAGGGCTACCTGTGGTTCAGCGATGGCGGCCAAGGGGGGACCCTGGTCCGTTTTGATCCGCGAAGGGAAACGTTCACCTACTTCCCCACGCCGCAGAGAACGGATCAGCCCAAGCTCGAGATTACGCGAGCGGGGGCGATCTGGTATAACCCGCGCTCCTCGCGCAAGGCGGCGGTGGGCGTTTTGTACCCGGATGTTTCCAAGATGACAACGTTTGAGGCGCGCCGCTAGCCGTCTTGTCTGGGAGGCGCTGTTTCTTCCGAGGAAGCCGCCGACGAATGGGATGGAAAGATCTCTACGAACTGTCGTCGCAGATGACCGAAGCGGAAATCCGCTTTGAGAAGCGCAAGCGACTGACGGGACTGTTTCTGGGTCCGCTGGTTTTCCTGGGAGCGTGGTTTTGGCCGCCGCTGCCGGATGTGAGTCCGGTCGGCATGAGGGCGCTGGCCATCGTGCTGCTGGCTGTGGTGTGGTGGATCACCGAAGCGGTGCCGATCCCCGTGACATCCCTCTTGTTGCTGCCGCTGACGGTGGTCTGCGGCGTGTTCCCCTACGAGCGCGCTTTTGGATACTGGGCACACTGGACGAACCTGTTTCTGATCGGCGCCTTCCTCATTGGCGGCGCCATGGAGACTCACGGCCTGACGCGTCGGGTGAGCCTGGCGCTGGTTTCCTCCCGCATCGTCGGCGGCGATCCGTGGCGATTGTTGGTCCTGTTTCTGCTCTCCAACATCATCACCGGCGCGTTCACCTCCAATACGGTGGATGCGGTTCTGTACATGTCGGTCGGCATCGGCCTGCTCAAGACGCTGAATATCGCGCCGGGAAGCGGGTTCGGCACCGCGATGTTTCTGGGGATCGCCTGGGCCACCAACATCGGCGGCAAGCTGACCCCGAGCGGCTCGGTGCCCAACATGGTTGCCATTGCGTTGGCCAACACCTCGGGCTACCGCGTCGGCTACCTGCAGTGGGTGCTGGCGAACTTCACGTTCACCGCACTGCAGACCAGCGCCATGCTTCTGGTCCTGTGGTGGTTTCTGGACCGCAAAGAGCGGGACTTCAAAGTGCAGACCGACCGGGTGAAGGAGGAACTCGCCAAGCTGGGTCCGTTCAGCCGCGGCGAAAAGGCGGCCTGTTGCGCTCTGGCGGTGGCGTTGTTTCTGTGGACATTGCCGGATATTGTGCCCATGATCCTGGGGCGCGGGCATCCCATCGCCGTTTGGCTTTCCAGCCGCCTGAACTGGGGCGTGGTGGCGCTGTTGGTGGGCGGGAGCCTCTTCCTCACGCCCATTGACTGGCGCGCGCGGCGCTTTGCCATGACGTGGGAGGACGCCGTAAAAAACATCGAGTGGGGGACCCTGGCGCTGGTGGCCGGCTCGCTGGCCATTGCCGAACTGGTGGCGGATAAAAACGTCGGCCTGGGCCAGTTGCTCACGGCCGGCATCTCCGGCATGGCCGAGTTCCATCCGCCGCAGTATCTGCTGGTGCTGGGAATCATTGTCACGGTGACGGTACTGGCGCAGGTGACCTCCGGCGTGGCGCTGGTCAGCGCCATTGGTCCGCTCGCGCTGCTGGTGGGCCCCGCCCTTTCGTTGAACCCGATCGCCCTGCTGGTGACGATTTCGCTGGCCGCCAACATGGGCTACACGCTGCCCAGTTCCACGCCGCCCAACGCCATCGTTTTTGCCAGCGGCTACCTTCGGATTGTTCCCATGTTCGTGCGCGGCTCCGTGCTGGCGCTCATCGGAATCGTGCTGCTGTCCTTGACCGGTTATCAACTGGCGAACTGGGTGTTTCCGTGGCCGCTGCCTAGCCCGGCGCCATAGAAAGAAACGGATTGCGGAAGGAGGGAAATGCCATGCTGCGACCGCTGGTGATTGCGGCCGTCTTCGCGACGACCGTGATGTTTGTCCGGACCGCCGGAGCCTGGCCGGAGGAGCGCCCGGCTCAGTTCCAGTTCCGCTGCGAAGAGGTCGAAGTGCCGATGCGCGATGGAATCAAACTGAAGGCAGATCTCTATCTGCCGGAGGGCCCGGGGCCGTTTCCGGTGCTCATCGAGCGCACGCCGTACAACAAGAATAATTGCAACTTCCGGCAGGCGCCCTACTTCGCATCGCGCGGCTATGCCGTGCTCATTCAGGACGTGCGCGGCCGGTTTGCCTCCCCCGGGGATTTCTACCAGTACCGCGACGAAGGCTGGGGACGGCGGCAGGACGGCTATGACACGATCGAGTGGGCTGCCCGCCAGCCGTGGTCCACGGGAAAAATCGGCACAATGGGCACCTCCTACACGTGTTTCAACCAGAATATGACTGCCCCCACCCAGCCGCCGCACCTGACGGCCATGTTCTGCAACGATTCTTCGCACAACTGGTTCATCCATCGCTACGCCGGCGGCGCGCTGAACGCAACCGGGCTGAACTGGTTCCTCAGCAACAATGAGGCGGCCCGGCCGGTGGCTGAGAATCACGATGTGGCGCAGGACTGGCTGAGCTGGCATGTGCGGCGAATCGAGCGCAACCAGGGCCTCTGGGAGAG
>DATMAF010000350.1:0-5745 GCA_035560315.1 Terriglobia bacterium
TTCGGCAGGTAAAACCCGAACCGTCCGCCCGCCGAGATCGCCAGAGGCGGCAGCGGCTTCCAGGCGGTTCCGTCAAAGATCTTCCCCGGCCCCTGGCCGGTGCCGACATCCAGAATCAGGCGGTAGGTGTCATTCTGGATGCGCACGCCATGCGGCGCCTGCTTTTGCGGGCCGGGTTGGCCGTTGACGATGCGCTTCCAGGTCAGCCGCTGGCCGTCGAGCTCGAACAGATCGTAGTTCCGCGGGTCGGCGTAATTGACGACCCAGCGGATCTGCCCGCCCCGAAAGATGGGAAACTGGCGTCCGCGATGGCGGGCGGTGAACTGCACCGTCCCGGAACTGGAAGAGCCGGTGAACAAGACAAAATTTCCTCCCTTGCGGGTGTACCATCCGTTCTCCATCCGCCAGCCGTTGGGATCGTCCCAACCTTCCATGCGCACCACTTGGGGAATGCGCGTCAACTGGATATCGACCGCCACCGGAGACTCCGCGGCGATCCGGACAGTCCGGGACAGCTCCCGGAAGCCGCTGGCGCTGGCATACAGCGTATAGTCGCCTTCGGGGATTTCCGCTTCCCCGGCGGGAACGGGAATCTCGGTTGCACCCCGGCGCAGGACCACCGTGGCGCTGGCCGGGCTGCGGCTGGCGATGGTGAGCTTCCCGGTGATTACATCGCTCAGCGTGACGTCGTTGCCCGCCAGCACGACGGTTTGCCCCGCCTGGGCCGAGAACTGGCGCGCCTTGGGCTTGAATCCCGGCCGCGTAAACTCCACGCGATGATCGCCGGGCGCAATCGTCAGTTGCGCGCCGCCGTTCGGCTGCAATTCGTGTGCGATTCCGTCCAGGCTCATCCGCGTGCCCGGCAGCGCCCCGCGCACCAGCAGCGTGGCGGTGGTGGGGATGGGCGTCAGCGTGAAGCTGGCCCGCACGACTTCGCCCTTGCGGATGGTCACTTCCTGCGATGACGGCTCGGCGGTAAACCCCGCCTTCAAAATCTGCACCACGGCCGGCTTGGCCTCCAGGTTATAGACCAGATACCGCCCCCGCTGGGTGGCAAATCGCGCCGGCCGGCCGTTGATGCGCAATTCAAAGCCGGGCTCATTGGAGACAATTTGCAGCGTGCCGACGTTGCGGTCGGAGTTCAGCGACACAAACAGGCCGGGGGCCGCCCCGAGATCCACCGCCAGCTTGCGCTGCTCCCTTCCGGCGCCGTAGGCGAACTCATGGGTTCCCGGCGCCAGGCCGCTCACCGGCAGCGGCTTTTCGGAGGCAATCGCGCCGGCCGGCCGGCCGTTCAGCAGCAGAGGCGCCGGGCCGAAGCTGCTGACCACGACTCCCTGTCCGTTCGCGCTGCTGATGGCTACGGCCCGCATCTCTTTGGCGGCGATTGGCCCGGAGAAAGACGGCGGACCGGCCGGCTCCACCGTAATCGGGATCACGGCCTCGGCCAGCCGACCGCTGCTGATGCGCAAGCTATGCGCCCCCGGCGTCAGGGAGGCGATGGCGAACTGGCCGTTCTGCAACTCGCCCAGGGCCTTGCCATCCAGCGATACGGTCCCGGAAGCCAGGTCCGCCGAGATGCGCACCAGAGGCATCACCGGCAGCAGGGTAATCTCAATGGGGGTGTTTACCTGCGGCGTCACTTCCACTTCGCGCACCACAGGCTGATAGCCCTCCAGGGCCGCTTCAATGCGGTAGCTGCCGGGCGGCAGCGAGACAGGGCGCGAGATATCGTAAACCGTTCCATTGATCTGCACCGTGGCCTCCGGCGGGTTGGCGCGAACGACAACGGATACCCTTGCCGCCGCCGGTTCGCTCCGGCGCAGCCCCAAGCCAAAGAGCGCGGCCGCCACGGCAATGGCAGCCAGGCCGGCCGCAGCCCACGCCCAGCGCGGGAACTTCACAGGCCGGCGGCTCTCGACGGCAGTTGGCTTGGCCGGGGCATCCGCCGGCGGGGGCGCTGCCGGCGCTTGCGAGCGTTCCCGCGCCGCTGGCGTCGCTGTCGCGGGTGGGTGGGTGGCTGGGGCGGCTGCGCTGCCAGCAATCCTCTGGGCGCTGGCGGGAGGCGGTGCCCCAGCAGCCGGGAGCGATGGTGTGGCCTGGGCCACCGGCGGCGTGGGAGCGATCTCCGGCGGCGGGCTCGCGGGAGGAGTGCCGGGGGGGCGCAATCCGGCCGCGCGGGCAAGAGGTGGAGGAGTTTTTGCCGCCGTCCCCGGTTTCGCTGCCGGCGCGGCAGGCGGGTGCGAACTTTCCGCGGCTGTCTTGGGTGCGCTCGGCGGCGTTGCCGCTTTCGGGCTGGGGGAGGCCTGGTCCCGCTCGACGGCCAGCAATTGCTTGTACTCCCGGATCGACTGCGCCACGCTTTTGTTTACCGGGTGGTTGGGATCCAGGTCGTTGGCTTCCTTCCATAGCCTTTCCGCCAGCGCCAGATTGCTCTCCAAAACCGCCAGCGAATAGCACAGCAGGTTATCCATCAGCGCCGCGCGCACCGCGGCATTGCGAGGGTCCAGAGCGCAGGCATCCCGCAGGACCTGCACGCCTTCCTTCAGGTTTCCCTCGGCGCAAAGCTGGCGACCCTCCTCCATCAATTGGTAGGCCTGGATGCTGCGGTCGCGGGCGTGGGTTACCTGCTCTTCGAGCTCGAGGAAATCCGGATGATCTGGGAACTCGGCCAGGGCTTTATGAATGAGCGTCATGGCCGCGGAGAAGTTGCTCTCCGCGAGGCTTTGTTCGATCTCCGCCCGCCAGCGATTCTTGGCCTCGGCCTTGGGTTCGGACATCGGATCCCCCCATCGGAGAAGGGAACGTTGGGAACATTAATGCGGCAAGCTGCTCCGGTTGTCAACTGGAATTGTCCCGGAGCAACGGGCTGATTGGAAAAGGCGCCAGCCGATGGGCCAGGCCGCCTCCGGCAGTTCCGGATCGTTTCGGCAAACCGGATGTTGCCGCGGCCCAAGAGTTCTCGCCGGTTCCGTTCCGGCCTTCCACCTCATTCATCGGCATGTTACCGGATGGCGGCGAAGGATCAAATCGCCCGGAAGGCCCAGCAAGTAACCAGATAGGCACCGAATCCTGAAACAATTCGCGGGCCGAGGCAAGAACGGCGGCGGGGGCGAAACGCTGCACCTCCCCCGGCCCAAGGATGGCCTCGGGCCGGAGGAGGTTGCGGCGAACCTTTACTGGGGAGGCTGGGCTACCTGGTCAAAGATTTCCGGGAAGGAGAAGGTCAGCACCGCGTTCAGTCGCATGTCGGCAACCAGCACCTCTTTATGTTTGGGGTTGTAGCTGACCCCGCGCGGTTTGGTGAGGATGTTGCTCGCTTTGCCGTCGATCTTCCAGCGGGGCGGCACGTTGCCCTGGTCGTAGATGCTCCAGACACCGAGGAATGTTCCCTCGGGAATGGCGATGCCGCCGTCGGTGATCTGGGCCACCAGAATCCAGCCTCCTTTCGGATAGATGTCCATCTGCCGGATGCCGAAGATGCCGGTCTTGTCGCCGCGAATGATGCGCAGCGGCTTGGTCTTGCCATCGGCCAGGCGGTCCAGGATGAAAATCGAGTCGCGTCCCCCGCCGTAGGGATTCCGGAAGGGATCTTTTTCGCGGGCTTCCCCCAGCAGGGTGCCGTCGGTGGCGATGACGTTGTGTACATAGTCGATGCCAATGCCGCGGCTGGGGCGCCACCCCATATCGGCCCCCGCCCGGATGGTTCGAATGGGCGCCACATCGCCGTGGGCGCCGCCGGGAAACACCTTGATATTGACCCCATCGGGAACATAGATCTCGTCGTTGAAGGAATCAACCGCCAGCGCGTCAATGGCGTTAAATTCGGTCTTGGGGCCCTGGATGATCCGGGCCGGGCGGACTTGGCCGTTGGCGTCGCCCCGGAAAATCAAGACCGCCTGGGCGAACGGATTGGTTACCAGAATCTCGTCGCGCTTTTCGTTATAGCGGATGTCGTGCATGGTGCGGCTGAGATTGGTGGGCTGGCCGAAGATCAGCCGGTTCGGCGCTTCCCCGCCCTTCGCCAGCCTGGCGAAGGCCGCAATTTGCGGGTGGGCCACTCAGTTGGGAACCAGGATTTCGTCGCGCTTGGTGTCGTAGGCCACCGCCCCGGGATTGCCGATTTGCAGCGCCGGAAGGTCCGCCGGGGCTGCCCGGATCACCCGCTTCGGCGCCACGTTGCCTTCCGCGTCGATGGGGAAAACGGTGGCGCGGTGGTTGCCCATGTTGGCCACAATAATCTCTTGGTTCTTCTTGTCCAGCGTGATGCCGGTGGGGTTCTTGATCTGCGTCAAGGGCCCTTTGATGACGCGGGTGGGCGCCACGTCGCCATGGTCGGTTACCCGGAAGACCAGGACCGAGTCGCCGCCGTCATTGGCGACATACAGCAAGCCGGTGTCGGAGTCCACGGCGATGTGTCCCGGCCAGTTGAGCTGCGTCTTGGGACCCTGGATGGTCCGCAGCGGGGGGATGTCGCCGTCGGCTTTGATCGGATAGACCGTGATCGACGGCGGGAAGAATTTCCCGGAGCCGTTAATGCGGCCCTGCCCGCCCGTGGCTCCGCCGCCCTTGCGCTCCTCGCCGGGCTGGTACTGCGAGGAGTTGCCGTAATTGGCGACAAACACCCAGCCATTTTTGGTGTCCAGCGCCACCCCGTGCGGGTCGGCGATCTGGGTGTTGTTGCCGACAATCATGCGAATGGGTTTGTCATCGCCCTCGGCGTATTTGTGATAGACCACCACGGAGGAGGCGTGCTGCACCGTCAGAAACAACTCCTCGGCCTCCTCATCCACAGCGATGCCGTAGGTGCCGTGGGGCGTTTCCAGCTCCCGCGTGGGCGGCACATCGCCTTTGGCTTCGCGGGAAAACACCACCAGCGTGTCGAGCGTGTCGTTGTTCACCGAATAGATATCCCCGTTGTTGGGGTCGATGTAGAGGCCGCAATTGAACTCCACCTTGGTATGGTGTCCTCCGATGACCCGTTTGGGTTCGCTGAACGAGGCCGACGTCGGGGTGTTGGTCATGCGGTCATACACCATGATCTGGAACAGATTCTCGTCCTGCAAGACGATCTCGTTGTGCGTCAGGTCCACGGCCACCGCGCTATAGGTGGGGTAGGGATCCTTGATGACGCGCACCGGCGGGCGCTCCAGCGTTTCACGAGGCCCAATCGAAGGGTCTGCGGGGGGCGAATTCTGCCACCACGCCGGAAGCGCTTCCGCCGCGGCGCTGGCCGGCATCCACTGGCACATCTCACCCTGGGGAACGCTCTCCGGCAGGGGATGGATCGCCACCAGGCGCGGCCCGCCCGCGGCGCCCCGCTGGAAGCCGGAGGGGTGGTTGGCTACCACGAGCGCCGCCCCAACGACGACTCCCAAAACTCCCAGCCGCCCGACCCGGCGATGCCATCTGTTCCTTCGCATCTTGTCCCTCCCCGGAGAACCGCCTGCTGCTCCTGTTTTGAAATCCTGCCGTGCTGATTGTCCATCCGACTTTCCGGCCGGAATCTCCGATGCCGATCTTCTTCCGGCTTCACCGACGGAAGCGTCCCCGTTCTGCGGGCATCATAGCAAAGGTTTCCGTCAAATCAAATCCCCCACGGGGCACTGTTTGAAGAAAGCGCTTCAAGAAGGTCTTCTGGGAATGAATTCCAATCATTCGCGTTCCGGAAAAACGGGGCGGCATACCCTCCGAGGCCGGCGATCCGGCTGGCATCGTTCTCAGAAAGCTAAGAAACCTTTTGCT
>DATMAF010000351.1:0-5737 GCA_035560315.1 Terriglobia bacterium
GGACCAGGTGTAGGGAGTCCGGCCTCCCGCCGCAGACAAGGCTCCATTGTAGGGCACGCCCGGCGAGCCGGAGGGCATCGAGGAAGTCAGGATGGTCAGGTTGAGCGGGATCCCTCCGCTGCCGGAAAGCGCAATGACCACCGAATTCTGCGCGTCGCTGGCAATGGTGAGGTTGCCGGTGACGTTGCCCAGCAGGCGGGGAGTAAACGTGACGGCAAAGCTGGTTCCTTCCCCGGCCGGCAACGTCAGCGGCAGCGTTAATCCGGTAATCTGAAACTCCGGCGCACTGAGGGTCGCCGTGGCAATCGTCAGGCTGGTAGCGCCACCGTTGGTCAGCGTCACGGAGCGCGCCGCGCTGCTGCCAATCGACACTTCCCCAAAATTGATGCTGGTCAGGGAGGCGGTCAGAATCGAAGCCGGCGCGGTGGAAATAGTGACCACGTTGCTGGCTACTCCGCCAATGCTTAAGACCACGGGGATGCTGGGTCCGAGGCGAACGTTCGGCGGCACGACCACGTTGATCTGATTTAATCCGACGCAACAGTTGGAAAGCCCGGCAAATTGGACAACCGCAGGAATGCCGTCAATGGTCACCGTCGGCAACGTTACCGTGGAGGTCGTCCCCACCGGCCGCCGCCCGGTTCCCACCGGAGGAGTCACCTGTCCCAGACCGGTGGCGTACATGATAAGAACCTCTCCCGCCACGGCGGGATTGTTGGCGTCCACGGGCCGGCCATCGGCGTGCGTGATGGCCCCGGGGCCCGTGCCGTCCTGGCTTGTCGTAAAAATTCCGGGGGCAAATGGCGCCACGCCGATGGTCTGGGGGGCGCTGGGCTCGCTGTTGACGAACACCTGAATCGTGGCGGTGCTGGCGGTCAGGTCGTAGGGAATCTGAATCCCCAACTGGGTCGGGGTGGCATAGAAGATCGGCACCGGGCGGCCGTCAATGGTTACTTGCGCGCCGGCCATGGTGGTAAACAACTGGCCGGTGGTGTCAAACGATTGGAAACAATTCTGGGCCGCTACACAGGACGAGCCGTTGGTCAGATTCTGCCCGAAAACAGCGGCCAGCATTCCGGGTGCAACCTTGGGAGGACCTTGCAGATAACTGGCGTTGTTGACGACCCCGCCGGGGTTCACCGAAGGCGCTACGGCCAGCGCCACAGCGGCCACGCAATGGCCTCCCAGCGCCACCCATAGCAACCGCTCGACTGCTGCAAACCAACGGTGACTTGGCCGCTTTAGAGCCATTTAGACTCCTTCGGAGCCGGGCGATCCCAATCCGCTAGTTCTGATCCGAGCGTGGAAATCGGCAAGCCCAAGGGGCTGTCATCTGTATCAAGTAGATATAGTCATTTGACACAGACAAATTGTTCCCCTTCATGTCCCCCGCTGCTGTCCTGCTGCCCGGGACCCTGCTGCCGCTCGCGGGCTTTCGGTCCCCCATCCTCCATTGCCCATTGACCCTGTTTACTGCCGCAATTCTATCGCTGGCAGCAAGACTGGTCAAGCGCAACCACCATCGCTGTGACCGTGTGGTAAAGAGTACCAGCGATGTAGGACCAGAAAGCCTAGTCCCAGCCACATGCTACGCATCCGTTGCTGTTAACCACCGATATACCAGTCACTGCTTTCGGACCGGGAGACTGCCGCCGCTGCTGCGCCAATTGACTTCGCGTCGGGGATCTAGTATAAAAGCAGGGAGCCGCATAATGTCCTCGCCGCTAGTCCAGATCGCTCCCAACGCCCCTTCCGAGCGGCTACTCCGGTTGAAACGGCAATTCGTTCACCTGCCCCGCGCTCCCCGGTACCTGCTGCCCGTTCTGCAACATGGCACGCCAGTAAAATGGGCCAACATCGCCCTGGTGGAAACGGAACTGCTCCTGCGCCGGACGAAGTTAAAAAGTTTCCCCTTTTATTATTTTGTCGATCCCTGCAACGTCTGCAATCTGCGCTGCCCGCTGTGCCCCACCGGCAATTACACGCTGGACCGCAATCAGGGCATGATGAGCTTTGCGACCTTCAAGAGCATCATCGACCAAATCAAGCGCTACGCGCTCACGGTAGGCGTCTATAACCTCGGCGAGCCGTTTTTGAACCGGCAGATTTTCGACATGATCGAATACGCGCAGGCCAACAACATCGGCACGAACCTGAGCTCCAATTTCAACTGGCCGGTTCCCGTCGATGTCCGGGATATTGTCCGGTCAGGGCTGGAATACATCACGGTCTCCCTCGACGGCCTGACCCAGGAAACTTATTCCCGCTACCGCGTGAATGGCGACGTGAAGGAAGTTTTTGAAAACATGAAAGCACTGCTGGCGGCCCGGGAGGCCATGCACAGCAAGACTCCCGTGGTGGAATGGCAGTTCATCGTGTTTGAACATAACGAGCATGAATTGCCCCAGGTCAAACAACTCGCCAAGCAATTGGGGGTCGACCGGCTGCGTCTGGTTCCGCCGACCATTCCGCCGGAGCTGGTCGGCGACCAAACGGTAGCGGCGCAGTGGCTGCCCCACGATCCGGTGTATCGCGAGAACGATCCCCGCCTGGCGGAACAGCGCGGATACATCCACGACGAGGCGTGCTTCTATCTGTACCGGACGATGCGGGTCGATCCGGACGGCTCCGTCGCGCCCTGCTGCTACGCGCGTTCGAAGACTCACACCTTCGGCAACCTGTTGGAACACTCCCTGGAACAGATCTGGAACAACGAGTCCTACCAGTCAGCGCGAATGCTGTTTGGAAGAAAGTCCCTGCCGCAGGATCGCACCCCGGTTTTCTGCGACCTGTGCCCGATGTACAAGCGCTCCGCCCTTCCCAATAACGGCCTCAGTTGCCGATAACCCTCCGGTACGCCTGGATCGTCAGGCGGGCGGCGCGCTCCCAGGTGAAGAGCGCGGCGCGCTGGATGCCCCGCTGGCGCAACTGGGCGCGCAGCGAAGAGTCCGTGGCGATCCGGCACAGGGCGGCGGCAATCTCCTCCGTCCGCAGGGGATCCACCAGCAGGGTGGCATCGCCGGCGATCTCCGGCAGGCTGGCGACGTTGGAGGTCACCACCGGCGTTCCGCACGCCATGGCTTCCAGCACCGGAAATCCGAATCCTTCCCACAGGCTGGGGAATGCGAGCATCTCGGCGGCGCTATAGACAGCGGGCATGAGTTGCTGGGGCACCTTGCCCAGCTCGATGACCTGCTCCCGCAAACGGCGCTTCTCCAGCACCTCGTCAACGAAGGCGGTGTCGAAATTGCGCACCCCGCTGAAGACCAGCTTGAAAGGGAGGCGGGTCTCCTGCCGGAAGGCGTAAAACGCTTCGAGAAGCCTGCCGATATTTTTCCGCTTTTCGATGTGCCCCACATGGAGGATGTAGGGCTCGGTCAGTTGCAGGGCGCTGGAGACCGTCTGCCGGGCTTGTTCCCGTGGCACCGGACGGAACTGCGGATTCACGCCATGATGGATCACCACGAAGCGGTCGTCCGGAAGCTTGAACAGGTCGCGGGTGGTGTCCAGGGCGCTTTGGGAGACGCAAATGACCAGGCGCGCCGCCCTGATCCCGCGCTGGATCAAGGCGCGGAGCCGCAAGGTAATGGGACGGGGATAAAACTCCGGACGCGCAAAGGGCGTCACGTCATGCATCGTGAACGCCAGGGGGATCGGCGTCAGCGGAGGGGGGATCACCGTCGCGTGGAGCAGCTCGATGCGGTCGCGAAGGAGCATTGCGGGCAAGCTGAACGGCACGCTGAGCCAGCGGGCGCGCGGCTTCAAGACGTGGCAGCGGGCGTTTTCCGGCAGAGTGGAGTAAACCGACGCCGCGCCTGGCTCCAAGGCATAAACGTGGTATTCATTCTCGCGGTCCTGCTGCGCGATTTCCCCGACGATGGTCTCTTCGTAGGTCTGCGGCCCGCCGTAGTCCCGGCCAGCGAAGGTGACAAAAATCCCTGCCTTCATGTGGGAATTTGGGGCTGGCTTTCCGCCTCCGCGAGCGCGGCGCTCCCGGAAAGACGCACGCCGGGCTCCGGCGCTTGCTGTGCGCCATCGCGAACCATCCCTTCCCTCCTGTCGCGGCAGGCCATTGCGGGGACGACGAGGAATTCGAGATTCCTATCCTTGCAGTTGGAACATTCCGGACTCACGCGCGATGATCCATTCGAAACCCGGCCGGAGCCCTTGGCCAGCGAGCGCTTCGGCCGCTTGCGCCAACAGCGGGGCGATGGATGACTATAGCCGATTGTTCCGGCATTCTCAACCAGCAGGGCTTCCACCGCGACTTCTCGGTATTGCAACGGGTGCGAAATTGGGACTTTTGCTCTATTGCGCCCCCGGGTCCAAGGTACTAGCATGAAAACGTTCGGAGGCGACTCCTGAGGAAAGGTCCGGACGTTGTTGCGTAGCAGGAAACCAGAGCGAACGAGGATCCGCATCGGCCTGGCAATCACCGTCTGGGGCGCGTTGTTGCCGCTCGGCTATGCCGGGGATCCGGAAATCTTTCCGCTGGCAACGGGAAATTACTGGGTGCTCGAGAATCCCGCCACCCGGATGAGCTTGGCTGTCCGAGTGCAAGACTCGCAACCGATCGGACCCAAGCGGATTGTAAAAATCCTGCTGACCAGTCCGCACTGGGAAGTGGGCTTTCTGGTCAGCGCCAACGAGGACCGGCTGGTGCTCGAGGGGCTGGATTACTCTGTCGCCCGCTTCTATTCGGATGATCCCGGCGTTTTGTTCTCGGATCGGTCGCTTCCCGGCGAGCAGTGGCAGAACCCTTTGGGAACCGTCGCGATGCTGGGCGAAAACCTGCGAATCACGGCGCCCGCAGGCACCTATGCCAAAGCGCGGCACTTTCGAATCCGCTTCACCGACGGCAACGTCATGGATTGGTATCTGGTGTCGGGGATCGGGGTTGTCCGCATCGACTCCAACCAGCTTCCGTACCTGCTGGCCAGCTATTTTGCCACGACGGCCCTTCCGCCCCAGGGGCAGACAGTTTCTGGTTCCTGTCCCAAGATTGGGGTGCTGCCAAATCCGCCGGCCGGCGGAGACTTTTCTCCGGCTGGCCAAATGGCCCGCCTGATGGAATCCCTCAATGCGGGCAGCCGTTTCCTTCACATCAGCGCTTCCTGGGCCGAGCTGGAGCCGCAGCCGGAATCCTACCACCTGGCCGAGATCGAGCGGTATATGCAATGGGCGGAGCAGTTCGGCATGGAGGCGGCGCTGACCATCAAGACCATCGACTCCACCACTCTCGCCTTGCCGGCCGATCTGCAGAACCAGGCCCTGGACAGCCCGGCGGTCATCGCGCGATTTCACAAGCTCCTGCGGCAAATCACCCCGCGCATGACGGCGGCAGTGCGGTGGGTGAATCTGGCCAACGAAGTCAATATCTTCTTCGCTTCGCAGCCGCAGCAGATCATCCCCTTCCTCACCCTCTATCAGGCGGGTTTGTCCGAACTGCGAGCCAGGGGGCGGGTGATGCCGGTGGGAATGACCTTTTCCTTTGCCGATTTCCGGCGGGACGATTCCTATTTCCGCATTCTGAGCCCGTATAGTGAAGTCATCAGCTTTACCTATTACCCGTTCAAGCGCGATGGAACGACGCGCGGACCGGAAGTGGTCGGCGGGGACTTGGGCGAGATGGTTCGCGCCGCGCAAGGAAAGCCGCTGGTTCTGACCGAGGTAGGACACCCAACCTCCCCGCTGGTCGGATCGAGTCTCTCGATGCAGCAGCAGTTCTTCGAAAATG
>DATMAF010000352.1:0-2618 GCA_035560315.1 Terriglobia bacterium
ATGATGTAGACGGTCTCCCAGACATGGCGGTGCTCCGGAGTGGTGGCCTCGGCGTCGGTGAACTCGCGCACCTCCATCTCCAGAATGCGGTTGCCGGCCATATCGCCCTCGGGCAGGATGGTGATGCCCAACTGGGCCTCGCTGCGCGGCAACATGGGACGATGGATCAGGTCCGGCAGGATGTGTCCCACCTGCATCCGCACTGTCTCGGGGCCTTCCGTCGCGCCGCCCACGTATTTGGGCTCTCGCCCCACCGACCATTTCCAGCGGTCTTCAAACACCACGTCGGTGGATCCCAGCAGCGCCGGGCTCTCGAACACGGCCTGGGTCAGCGGAGCGGTGGTGATGGTCAGGATGCGGGCCGGGGTGTCCGGGGACGTATTCACGTGCTGGTGCCAAACGTTCAGCGTCGGCGAAAGATAGTCTCCCTCGCCCCAGGCGTACGTTTGCTTCTTGTCCTTGGTGGCCTCGCTCGTCCACATCGCGGTGGTTCCTTTGCCGGAAACGATGTAGATGGCTTCCTCGGCCAGATGCCGGTGCGGCGGCAGGCTCTTGCCGGGGGGAATCTCGATCAGCGTCACCTCCAGCTGATGCAGCCGTCCCTCGCCAATGCGGGCCACTCCTGCGCCCAGGCTGGGATCCATCTTGACCGGGTAGGTTTTCAGCCGGATGGCTTCGTTGGCCAGCTGCGGCTGTTGCCCCTCGGCGGTCATCGCGGCCGCCAAAGCAATTGCGAGGAGGGCCGCCAGTGTCCCCCCGCCTCTTTCTATACGAGATGCTCGTTTCATTGTTCCCCCCGCAGACTGTCTGCCAGCGCCTGTTCGCCGTCTCCGGGCGCCGGTGCTATTGCAATAACTTACCTCCATTCGCCCCAGAACGGAAAGGGAATCTCCGGGGCCGGAAAGCCGCACCCCGCCCGGAGGGTTCCGCTGCTCCATCCGGCCACAGCCGGCGGCCTTGCTTAGCGATCAAGGTATTGCTGTAGCGCTACGGCGTTGTTGTGCGCTTCGTCCTTGGCGGCAAAGAGCAGCGTGACGGCCTTTTCGCGCGCCATGGTCCGCAACCGCTTCACGGGTTCTGGATTCTCCCGGAGTTCCTGGCGGTAGCGGCGCACGAACTCCTTCCATCGTTTGGGATCATGCCCAAACCAGCGGCGCAGCCCGGCGCTCGGCGCTATCTCCCGAAGCCATAGATCAACCCCGGCGCGTTCTTTGGAAAGACCGCGCGGCCACAACCCGTCCACCAGCACACGAAAACCGTCATCGTCCGCCGGTGGCTCATAAACCCGCCGGATGCGGATGCGCGCCATGCCCCTATTCTATACGCCCGGGCGACTCGCCGGACCGCATGGCGGGGGAGCAAAAACAGTTTTCATCGACCGGCAATTTTTGATGGGGTAGGATGGAATTGTCTGCGATTGCATTGTTCGCCAGCGCGCCATGCTTCTGGACTCAATTCCATTGGCAATCGTTATCGCCGCATTGGCGATGCTCGCGCTCCTGCTGTTCACGCCCGTTGTGCTGACGGTGGACACGCGCTCCCGCGATGCCAGGCTGCGCTGGTCCTTTCTGCTCTCCGGGGCGGTTCCGCTGCCGGGCACCAAGGGCCAAACAAGCCTTGCCCTTGCCGGAGTTCCGCTATGGCGGCCACAACGGAAGGAACCGGCGCCTGCCAGCAAGACCGAGCGCGTGGCGATTGACCGCCCGGAGCAACACCGACAACGCCGCCGCAAGATGCAGCGCGCGCTGTGGGAATGCCTGTGGGACGGCGACCTGCGCGCGGCCCTGGCAAAGCGCTTCCAACGCCTGCCCGCCGATCTATGGAAGGCCATGGAAATCCGCCGCTGGGAGAGCACGGTCTCGCTGCCCGAGCCGGCGCTGAACGGGATGTTGTGGGGCGCGCTGGCGGCCGTCCCCACCGGAGCGCGAGCTCGCTTCGAGTGCAACTTCATCGGAAGGAACCAGGTGCGGACGGAACTGCGGTTCTATCCTTATCGGATCGTTCAGGCGCTGCTGATCTTCCTCCTGCGGCTGCCCTATCGGGCACTCTGCAAGAGGTGGCGCGCAGCGTAGCGTTCTCCGCTGTTGGCAATGAGGAGGAAATCATGGCCGTGGCCCAGGACATTCTGAAAAGTTTAATCGGGGAGCTGAAGACGCTGGCCAGGACCGAGACCATCGTCGGCGCCCCCTTTTCGGCGGGAGAGTTCACCATCATACCGATTTCGCGCGTTTCGCTGGGAGTCGGCGCGGGCGGCGGGACGGGCGGCGACGAGAAGAAGGGAGCGCTGGGCGAAGGCGGCGGCGGAGGCGGAGGGATCCGCATTCAGCCGGTGGCCCTGGTAGCCGCGCGCGGCGGAGAACTCAACGTCCACATGCTGGGACACGGCGCGGCCTTCACACACACCGTCGAAAAACTGCCGGAATTGGTGGAAAAAAGCCTGGAAAAGCTCCTCGATGCCTGGGCGGCTCGCAAGGCAAAAGCAGGCTGAAAGCCGCCGTCAGACACCACCGCCTGCCGGTCCGGGGAACGGGATGCAGTGCGAGGAGGTTAGAACCTCTAACCTCCTCGCGAGAGCCAGCGGGAGTCTTCCGAGGTGCGCCGTCCGCACGGCGGGCGTC
>DATMAF010000353.1:0-5552 GCA_035560315.1 Terriglobia bacterium
ACTTGACCGCCGCGCGCAACTTGACGGCCTTTTCCACGTAACCGGCCAGCCGTTGCAAAATGGTGTCCAGGATACCGCCCGTCTCGCCGGCCTCGATCATGTTGACCACCAGTTGATCAAACGCCTTGGGATGCTCGCGCATGGCGTTGGCCAGCGTGGAGCCGCCCTCGACCCGCGACCGCACATCGGTGAGAATCTTCTGAAACGCCTGATTCTCCTGGTTGGCGGCGAGAATCTCCAGGCATTGCACCAGCGGCAAGCCGGCGTCGATCATGACCGAAAACTGGCGATAAAAAATGGCCAGTTCCTTGGCCGTGACTTTCTGGCTTCCGAGCGTGGGCAGCGAGAACTCCTTGCCCTTTTCCCGAACGCGGATGGGGCGGATGCGCTCGCGTTGCAACAGGGCGGTCAGGGCCGCCTTGCTGTCGGCCACCCGCTCGCCAGAGACCTTGGCCCCTTGAAACGTTCGACCGTCAAAAACGTATACGGGCATCCTTTCCTCCTTCCGGACCGCGCTGCCGGTCCGCCTGATGGTTTATCGCCGGCCAGCTCCGGCGGGCGTGGCGCGCTGCGCCCCGATCAATCCGGCGCCTCGGTTGATCATGTCTTGCAGTTCATCTGGATTGTGCGACCGCAGCATGGCGGTTTCCAGCGTGATCTGTTTCTGGAAATAGGCGGTCGCCAGCGCCTGGTTGAACGTCTGCATGCCGTATTTTTCCTGCCCGGCCTGCATGGCGGAATAGATTTGATGAATCTTGTCCTCACGGATCAGGTTGCGGATGGCGGCATTCGGCACCAGAATCTCGAGCACCATGCAGCGGCCGGTGCCGGAGGCGCGCGGCAGCAGCGCCTGG
Source organism: Terriglobia bacterium (assembly GCA_035560315.1). Lineage (GTDB taxonomy): Bacteria > Acidobacteriota > Terriglobia > 2-12-FULL-54-10 > 2-12-FULL-54-10 > DATMAF01. The sequence goes on from DATMAF010000353.1 coordinate 855, forward strand.
CAGAGGATGCCTTCCAGGACCAGGGAAAGCTGCGCCCGCACCTGGGGCTGCTGATGCGACGGGAAGACGTCCACGATGCGGTTGATGGTGGAGGCCGCCGAGTTGGTGTGCAGCGTTCCGAAGGTCAAGTGGCCGGTCTCGGCGATGCGCAGCGCCGACTCGATGGTCTCCAGGTCGCGCATCTCGCCGATCAGCACCACGTCGGGATCCTCGCGCAGCGCCGCGCGCAACGCATTGGGGAACGAATGCGTGTCGGAGTGAATCTCCCGCTGGTTGACGATGCAGTTCTTGTGGCCGTGCAAGTATTCGATGGGGTCTTCGACCGTGATGATGTGGTCGTGGCGGTCGGTGTTGATCTTGTCAATAATGGCCGCCAGCGTGGTGGATTTCCCGCTGCCGGTCGGGCCGGTGACGAGGATCAGCCCGCGCGGCTTTTCGCACAGCTTGGCGACAATGGGGGGAAGATTCAGCTGCTCGAAGGAGCGAATCTCGTACGGGATCATGCGGAACACCGCCCCCACCGCGCCTCGCTGGTTGAACACGTTGCCGCGGAAGCGCGCCAGCCCCTTGATGCCGAAGCTGAAATCCAGCTCCAGGTTTTCCTCAAACCGATGCTTCTGGGCGTCGGTCAGCACGCTATAGGCCAGTTGCTTGGTTTCCCCGGCCGTCAGCGGAGGCATGTCCAGCGGACGCAATGAGCCGTCGACGCGGATCTGCGGCGGGCTGTTGGTGGTGATGTGCAGATCGCTCCCATTCACCTCCAGCATTTTTTTTAGCAATTCACTCAAGGAAAGCGCCATAGAATCCTCCCAGCGGCCGCTCAGTGCGGGCGCTGTTTTTCCGTCTTACCCTCTCGTCCCTGCTCCGCGACCGTCCCTCGCTACAGGACCGTTTCGCGCATGACTTCTTCCAGCGTTGTCAGGCCATCGGCCACCTTGATCAAACCGCTGCGCCGCAGCGTGATCATGCCGTTCTCGATCGCCTTCTTCTTGAGCTCCAGGGCTGAGGCGCCCACCAGGATCAGCTCCCGGAGATCGTCATTGACCTCCAGCACCTCGTACAGACCGACGCGGCCCTTGTATCCGCTATTATTGCACTTCTCGCAGCCCTTGCCCTTGTAGACCTTGACGGTTTTCGCCTCCTCGGGGGTAAACCCGGCGTCCAGCAGCGCCTGCATGGGGGTCTGCACCTCCTCCTTGCAGTTGGTGCAAATGCGCCGCACCAGGCGCTGGGCGCAGATGAGATGCACCGAGGTCGCCACCAGGAACGGCTCAATCCCCATGTTCATCAGACGGCTGATGGTGGACGGGGCGTCGTTGGTGTGGAGCGTCGAAAGCACCAAGTGGCCCGTCAGGGCCGCCTTGATGGCTACTTCGGCGGTCTCAAAATCGCGAATTTCGCCCACCAAAATGATGTTGGGGTCCTGGCGCAGGAAGGCGCGCAGCGCCGCGGCGAAATTCAGGCCGATCTGTTCCTTCATCTGCACCTGGTTGATCCCCATGATGTTGAACTCCACGGGGTCTTCAGCCGTCAGGATGTTGGTATCCGGACTGTTCAGGCGCGCAATGGAAGAATACAGGGTGTTGGTTTTGCCGCTGCCGGTGGGGCCGGTCACCAACACCATTCCATACGGCTTCAGAATGGCCTTCTCGAATTTGGTCAGCGATTCCGGCTCAAAACCCAGCTTGGTCATATCCAGGCGCAGGTTCTCTTTGTCGAGCAGCCGCAAGACGACTTTCTCGCCCCACATGGTGGGCAGCACGCTGACGCGAAAATCCAGCGTCTTTTTCTTTCCGTCCTGCTGCAACCGCAGCATGATGCGCCCGTCCTGGGGCAGCCGCTTCTCGGCGATATCCAGCTTGGACATGATCTTGACGCGCGAAATGATGGCGTCGCGCATCTTCATGGGCGGGTTCATGACGGTGTGGAGAATGCCGTCGATGCGGTACCGCACCCGGTATTCCTTTTCGTACGGCTCCATGTGAATGTCGCTGGCGCCGCGCCGCAGCGCTTCGCGCAGAATGATGTTGACCAGCTTCACCACCGGAGCATCCCCTGCGGCCCGCTCCAGTTCGTCGGCGCTCAGTTCCGTCTCGCCGGCTTCCAGCTCCAGGACGTCCTCTTCGCCTTCGGCAACCTCCTCCATGAACTTGCTGAGAGCGTCGCCCTGGGCCTGACTGTAAAATTTGTCGATGGCTTCCCGAATGGCTCCCTCGGAGGCCACCACCGGCTCCACATTAAAACCGGTCATGAACTTGATGTCGTCCATCGCGAAGACGTTGGTGGGATCCACCATGGCGATGGTCAACGAAGAACCCACCCGGCTCAGCGGAACAATTTCATAGCGTCGGGCGGTGTCCTCCGGCACCAGCCGCACCACGTCCGGATCGACTTCAAAGTATGTCAGGTTAATGGAGGGGACGCCGTACTGCCGGGAGAGAAAGGTGGTTACATCTTCGTCAGAGACAATGCCCAGCTTCACTAGGCAAGAGCCCAGCCGTCCGCCGGTCTTTTTTTGCAGTTCCAGAGCCTGGTTGAGTTGCGCCTGAGTAATCAGGTTTTCTTTCACCATCAGGTCGCCGAGTCGCGTTCCAGACAACGGTCACTCCTCCGCAATGGTGAAACAACCCGCCTGCCTCGTGGCGCATCGTCGCAAGGATAAATCCAATCGCATCCTAATGAAACCAGCCATGCAAGTCAAGTTGCCGTCCGCTGGCGGCACACCGGCTTGCCGCGTTCCCGCGCTCCCGCCGGGAAACGCCGAACAGAGCGGGTGATTCGCCCCCAAATCCCCAATATTATCCCCGATTCCCCGGCCAACGCGAAGCCCACTTTCCGGATGCGTTACCTTACTTTGAACACCTCCGACGCCGGATGCTCCCGGCATCCCACGCAGCGATTCCCCGCGTGGCCTATTTCCCGGCGCGTTATAATGGCGCCTGCGGGAGGACCGCCATGTCGTTGAAATCTTTGCTGGCCACCAGCGACGACCAGGATGTGCTGGTTACCGCCCTGTCGGATCTGCTGCGGGCCGAGATTGTGCCGCTGCTGGAGCAGAACCGCGACGAGTGGGGTTTCCCGTGGGCCATCTGGCAGATTCTCCGGGAAAACGGCGCGGTCTCGTTTCCCTTCCCGCTGGAGCACGGCGGCATGAGCGGCAGCATGGTGGCCAACTCACTGATCGTCTCGGAGATCGCCCGCTATTCGCCCAATATCGCCATGATTCTTGTAAGCCACCAACTGGCGGCCGTGCCCCTGCTTTCCGATGGCACGGCGGAGCAAAAAGATCGGCTCCTGCCCGCGCTGGCGTCGGGCAGCGCCCTGGCCACGCTGGCGGTGGTCGATCTGGACCCGGAGCCGGAAGGCTTTCGTACCACCGCCGTCAAGCAGGACGGCCATTTCCTGCTGAAAGGCGCCAAGCAGTTGGTCACCAATGCGGAAAATGCGCGCTGGTTCATGGTTTTCGCCAAGGAACTTCCCACCAGCGTGCCGACCTCCTCCAGCGCCTTCCTGATCGAGCAGGGCACTCCCGGCCTGACCATCCTGAAGCGGGAGGGGGAAATCGGCACGCACGGATTTTCGACCAGCGCGGTGGCTCTGGACGAGTGTCTCATTCCGGACAGCAACCGAATCGGCACCGGCGGCGACGGCCCCACCCTGCTGTCCCGAATCACTTCGTTCAGCCGTCCGCTGCTGGCGGCCCTGGCGGTGGGTCTGGCGCAGGGCACGTTGGACACCGCCGTCGCACACGCCCGCGAGCACAAGCAGTTCGGCCGCCGCCTGGCCGATTCCGAAAGCATGAAGCTGAAACTCGCCGACATGGCCATCGCCGTCGAGGCGGCCCGTGGCCTGATGGTGCGCGCCGCCTCGGCCTTTGATCACCGCTCCAGCGAGATGGCCAAACTGGGCGCCGCCGCCAAATGCTTTGCCTCTGATACCGCCATGCGTCTGACCATCGACTGCGCCCAGATGCTCGGCGAAGCCGGCTATCTCACCCGCTATCCGATTGAGCGGCGGATTCGCCAGGCCAAGCTGCTGCAAATTTTCGAAGGCGGCAACGAGTCGCAGCGCCTGGCCATTTCTCGAACCTTGCTATAAGAATTTTCACCGGCCAGTTTGCGGGAGGACGGGTGAGCAGGAATCAGCCGGAACTGGTGCGCGGCCTGGGCCTGTGGTCGGCCAGCGCCATTGTGGTTGGCTCCATGATCGGGACGGGCATTTTTCTGGTCCCGAGCGAGATGGCCCGGCAGGCCGGCTCGGTGCCGTTGGTGTTCGCTGCCTGGATCGCTGGCGCGGCGCTCACCCTGTTCGGCGCCTTGGCTCTGGCGGAGATGGGCAGCGCCCTCCCGGAAGCCGGCGGCCCTTACGCCTATTTGAAACGGGGGTTTGGGCCCGTCTGGGGTTTCTTGTACGGCTGGACCATTGCCATCCTCGAACGCCCCGCGTCCGTCGCCGCCATCGCCGCTGGCGTTCTGCGGTTCGGGGGCTATTTGACCCCCGCCGTCGTGGCGCCGCTTTTCACCTGGGAACTGGCGCTGCCGTTTCTTTCCGAACCCTATGCGTTTCGCTTTACGGCAGCACAGCCGCTGGCGGCGGCGGTCATTCTCGTTGTCACCGGCGTAAACTACCTGGGCATCCGCTTGGGGGGACGGGTGCAGGTGGCGTTGACGGCCGCAAAAGTGTTTGCGCTGCTGGCGG
>DATMAF010000354.1:0-2627 GCA_035560315.1 Terriglobia bacterium
CGCAGACTCCCTGGCGGAACTCGGGCGGTACCGGGAGGCCAACCAGGTCTATCAAAGCGCCGCCAAGCTCGCGCCGGAGCATGCGCCGCTGAAGGTCCGCTGGGCCCGCCTCTTTGCCGCCAAACACAATCCGGGCGAGGCCGAAGGGCTCTACCGGGAAGCCCTGGAGATCAATCCGAAGCTTCCGGAAGCCCTGGTGGGACTGGCCGAGTTGGCCGCCGGCAACTGGGAAGGCAGAGCCTCCAACCTGGTCCTGGAAGCGCTGCAAGTGAATCCCAATCTGGCCCGCGCCCGGCTGCTCCAGGCACAAGTGAATCTGGAACAGGAAAACTATGCCGCCGCGGAACAGGAACTGGCCGCCATTGACCGCATCAATCCCCGGCTGCTGGAGTCCTGGTCGCTGCACGCCGTGTCGGAGTACTTGCAGGGACGAACGGAGGCGATGGAGCGGCAGTGGCTCTCCCGCATCCTGCGCGAGAATCCATCCTATGGCCAGGTGTTCGCCGAATTGGGCGACTTCGCCGTCATCCGGCGACAATACCGGCCGGCGGTGGAGTTTTACCGGCGGGCGATTGCCACCGATCCCGATCTGGACGACGCCCGCTCCAATTTGGGAATCAATGTGTTCCGCCTCGGCCAGGAAGAGGAAGCCCGCGCCATCCTGGAGGAAGCCTACCGGCGCGACCCCTTCAACGTCTGGACCGTCAACACGCTGCGGCTGATGGACAGTTTGCAACATTATGATGTCTTTGAAACCGACCGCTTTCGCGTCAAGCTGAATCCCAAGGAGTCGGCGCTGCTGTGGCCCTACGTGAACGAGGTATTGGAGGAAAGCCTTACCAGCCTCACGCAGCGATACGGCCACCAGCCCTCAACGAAGGTGCTGTTCGAGGTCTTTCCCGATCACGAGGACTTCGCCGTGCGCACGCTGGGCCTGCCGGGCCTGGGAGCGCTGGGGGCTTCCTTCGGCCCCGTGGTGGCGATGGACAGCCCCTCGGCGCGGCCCGTCGGGGAATTTCACTGGGGCAGCACGCTGTGGCATGAACTGGGGCACGTCATCACGCTCGGCATGACCGACAACAAGATTCCGCGCTGGTTCACCGAAGGGATCTCCGTGTATGAGGAGGCGCACGCCCGCCCCGGCTGGGGCGATCCGTTCGACCTGGGGTTGGTGCAAGCCTTGCAGGAGTATGGCTTGATCCCCATGGAGAAATTAGACGGCGTGTTTGTGCGACCCCAGTATCCGATGCAGGTGGCCTTCGCTTACTTCCAGGCCGGCCTGATCTGCGAGTTCATCGCAGAGCGGTATGGATTTCCGAAAATCCTCGCCATGGTGAAAGCGTATGGGGAAGGCAAGACCGATGCGGTGGTGATGCGGGAAGTGCTGGGCCTCAGCCTGGAGGAGTTTGACCGCGCCTTCACGGCCTACGCCCGGGAGAAGACCTACGGGTTCGGCGAAGCCGTGCGTCTCGACCGCGTTACCGTCGGCAATGCCGAGATCACCGTGCGGGGCGGCGAAGAGGGCGGCGCGCCGGGCGCCCGCCCGCGGCAGGAGCGGATTGCGCCCGCGGACCCCTCGCGCGACTTCCTGGGCCGGCTGCGCGAAGCCGCCGAGTTGCGCAAGCAAGGCCAGCTTGCCGAGGCCATCGCCTCCGCCCAGGCCGCCAAGAAACTGTTCCCTCCCTACGCCGAGGAAGGCAATCCGTACGAACTGCTGGCGGAGATTTACGAAGCGCAGGGCCAAAAGGAAAAGGCTGTGGAGGAGCTCGAGGCGTGGCGGCTGCAGCGGGGGCGCAACCCGGAGACCTTCAAGAAACTGGCGTCGTTGCAGGCCGAACTGGGCCGGCGCTCCGATGCCATCCGCACCCTCAACGAAGCCTTGCAGGTCTCCATGTTCGATCTGGAAATTCACCGCCAACTGGCCGACTGGCACCTGGAAGAAGGCAAGACCGACCTGGCTGTGAGAGAATATCGCGCGGTGCTGGCGTTGAACCCCCCGGACCGCGCCGATGCGCACTACCGCCTGGCGGCGGCCTATTGGAAGAAGCGGGACACCGCCAGCGCCCGGCGGGAAGTACTGGCGGCGCTGGAGATCGCTCCCGGCTACCGGCCCGCCCAGCAGTTGTTATTGGAGCTGAACCCACAGTAATCCATATTCCATCGCAAAGGACAACCGAGCATGTCCCTACCGTCTGCGCAAGAGATCACCGAGAGCAACATTCGCGAACATCTGCACCGGCTCCACGAGTACCGGGAAGCCATTCTGCGCCAGGTGCGGCGCTGCATCGTGGGCCAGGATGAGGTGGTCAACCAGACCCTGGTGGTGCTGCTGGCCGGCGGCCACGCCCTGATCACGGGGCTCCCCGGACTGGCTAAGACGCTGCTGGTGAAAACCATCGCCGGCACCCTGGGGCTGGTCTTTCACCGGATTCAATTCACCCCGGACCTGATGCCGGCCGACATCACCGGCACCGACATCATTGAGGAGGACATCACCACCGGGCACCGCTCCTGGAAGTTTGTGCCGGGGCCGATATTCTCCAACGTCCTGCTGGCCGATGAGATCAATCGCACGCCGCCCAAGACGCAGTCGGCGCTGTTGGAGGCCATGCAGGAGCACAGCGTGA
>DATMAF010000355.1:0-3360 GCA_035560315.1 Terriglobia bacterium
CGCGAAAGCGGTGTGGATGCAGGACACCGTGGCCGACGCCGCAGCCGGGCAGTTGGCCCGGGACGCCGGCCTGGCCGTGATGATGGATGCCTGCATTATGCGGGAACACGCGCGCTGGCTGCGCAGCCGCAAACGCTAATCAGGGGGATCGGCGATTTCCTCGGCCGGAACGACGCCAAGGACCTCCGGAGAGATCTCCACCAGCCGCGCGGCGGCAATGTCCGGATCGTGGTCGAACACGCAAATCCATTGTTCCCGCACCGCCCGCGGCAGCAGGCGCTGCTTGGTCTTAAAACTTTCCACCGGATGCAGATCGAAGGCGGCGATCCAGGCGTAGGCCACATGATGGGTGGTGGGCATGAGGTCGCCAAGGAAGGCCACTTTCTGGCTGCCGGCGCTGATCAGGACGCCTTGGGTGTGCAGCGAGTGGCCCGGCACCGGGAATACCTCGACCCCGGGGATCACTTCCTTTTCCCCCGTAATCAGCTCCCAGCGCGGCTCTTCCAAGGGCAGGAAATCCTCGCCCAGAAAGCTGGCCCGATCTTTCTCCGTGGTGTAGTGCTGCGAGCGTTCCCACTCGCCGCGCTGGGACCAGTAGCGGGCGTTCGGAAAGGTGGGAACGATGCGGTCCTTTTCCCGCACCGTGTTCCACCCGGCGTGGTCGAAGTGCAGGTGGCAGTTGATGACGTCCGTGACGTCCTCGGGCCGGATGCCGCGCTGGCGCAGCCGGTCCAGCAGCGTGAGCGGCTGCTCCACGGCGAACCGGTCGCGGAATTTTTCCGATTGCTTGTTGCCCTGCCCGGCGTCGATGAGAATGGTTCGCTTGCCGTTGCGCACCAGCAGGCACCGCACGGCGATGCGGACGCGGTGGCGCTCGTCCGGCGGCAGCTTTTTTTCCCACAGAACGCGCGGCACCACTCCAAACATGGAGCCGCCGTCCAGCCGGAAATAGCCATCCAGCAGCGGCGTGATTTCAAATTCGCCTAGTTGCATGGGTGCCTGCCGGGTTTCGCCGCGGATGTTCGCGCGCCAGAAGCGAGGCCTCCTTCCGCCGTTTGACCTCTGTTTCTGCCGCGCGGAGAGCGGCATAGGCCAAGCGAAAATGCCCCAGCAGCCGGGGCGGCAACAGCGCGACTTTCTTTGCCACCGCGACGGCGCCCGGCGGGAGCGTGATCCACTCGGACTGCGCGCTGCCGTTTCCCACCCGGACCTGCCAACTCCCTGGTTCCCGGCCGGGCCGCGCCAGGACCCGCAGGTGCGGCAGGTTCAGGGAATTGCGGACCGCCTGGGCCAGCACAATCGCCGTCTGGCCGGAGGTTTTGCGCCCGGGAATGGTTCGGGCAGAGGCAGCGGCCGTCATTTCTTGGCCACCGCTCGCTTTTGATAGTCTTGAATCATCTTCCGAAACTGCTCCATGGCCTCCGGGGCGCGGGCCGCCAGCCATTTTTCCTGCTTTTCCGCCAGCACCTCCAGGTTGCGGAGATACAAGGGATTCTTGCGGGCCTCGCGCATCTGCAGGGCCACATCGCGCACGCGCAGCCAGGTCAGCAGGGCTTCGGTGGTGGTCTCGAAGAAAAGGTCTTCGTCAATCATGCCGCGGTTCACGATGGCCGCCACCATGTCCCAGTAGGTGAGCACTTGGCGGAAGAAGGCATTCTCGTCGGAGCCCGGCGGATACAGTTCCAGGAACTCCTTTGCGCTGCGAGCGGCGAAATGGGGCAGCAGCCAGGCGCGCGCCTTGCGGAGCCGCTCCTCGCGGCGGAGATCATAAATCTGCAACAAGAGCTGGGCATGATGCGGTTCCAGACGTACCATAGTCCTCGTTCCTCTCCACGGTCATATTAACTCTTCTTTGATTTCGGCGGCGGCGTCAGGCGCTCGACCCCGCCCATGTAGTCGCGCAGCGGCTCCGGGATCAGGACGCTGCCGTCAGCTTGCTGGAAATTTTCCAGGATGGCGATCCAGGTGCGCCCGGTGGGCAGGCCGCTGCCGTTCAGCGTGTGTACGAACTCGCTCTTGCCTTTGCCCCCGCTGCGGAAGCGGATATTGGCGCGGCGCGCCTGAAAGGCCTCGTAGTTGGTGCAGGAGGAGATCTCGCGGAACTTGCCCTGCCCCGGCAGCCAGACTTCCACATCATGCGTCTTGGCGCTGCCAAATCCCATGTCGCCGGTGCACTGGATCACGACCCGGTATGGCAAACCCAGTCGTTGCAGAATCGCTTCTGCGTCGCGGGTCAGCTTTTCGTGCTCCTCCCAGGAGCGGTCCGGGTGGGCAAACTTTACCAGTTCCACCTTTTGAAATTGGTGATTGCGGAAGAGCCCCTTCATGTCCTTGCCGTAGCTGCCGGCCTCGCTGCGGAAGCAGGGGGTATAGGCCACCAGGTTGATCGGCAGGTCGGCGGCATCCAGCACTTCATCCCGGAAGAGATTCGTGACGGGCACCTCGGCGGTCGGGATGAGCCAGTAATCCGTCTCCGCCAGCTTGAACAATTCGCCGGCGAATTTTGGCAACTGGCCGGTTCCAAACAGGCTTTGCGAATTTACGATGGCGGGCGGCAGGACTTCACGGTAGCCGTGCTCGCGGGTATGAAGGTCCAGGAAGAAATTGGCGAGCGCCCGCTCCAGCCTGGCGCCCAGATCCCAATAAAGGCCGAACCGCGCCCCGGCAATCTTTGCGGCGCGCTCCATGTCGAGGATGCCCAGCGCTTCGCCGAGCTCCAGATGCGTTTTCGGCTCAAAGGAAAACTGCGGCGGCTGCCCCCAGCGGCGAATCTCGAGATTGTCTTCTTCCGACTTGCCCACCGGCACGCTGGGGTGCGGGATGTTCGGCAGCGTGATCAAGATTTCCCGCAGCCGGGCATCCAGTTGCGCCACTTGTTCGTCGAGCCCCTTGATCTGCTCTCCCAGCGCCGTCATCTCCCGGATTAGCGCCGACGCATCCTGGCCGGCTTTTTTCAGCCGTCCAATTTCCTCGCTCGCTTTGTTGCGACGGCTCTTGAGAGCCTCCACCTCCGTCAAAAGGCGCCGGCGCTCGCGATCCACATCCCGAAACCCCTCAATTTTATGGGGACCGCCACGCTCGGCCAGCTTTTGTTCGACAAACTCCAGGTTTTCTCTCACATAGGAAAGATCCAACATGGCTGTCCCTTCAGCGGGTTAACCGCGAGATCACCATAGTACATCAAGTCTTTGAGATTTGGGGAGTTAGGGGCTTCCCCGGCTCCATTTACAAACCGCAACTGCTGTGTTATCATATGGTTTGTTTAGAGCGAGCCTGGATAGCAGCGGTTACCCTCCCGGGAGGGAAAAAATCCCTCCTTGCGGAAAAGCAACCAACGAATCACGGCGTGGCTCTAATTTA
>DATMAF010000356.1:0-2563 GCA_035560315.1 Terriglobia bacterium
CCTCCGGTTTGGCATCAATTTCTTTCTCTACGCCATGACGCATTGACCCGCCGCTGCATTCCCCCCACGGTCTGCTCCGCGCTGTCCCGGCCGCCTTTTCGGAAAAGGAGTGACAGGCGGGCAGCTTTTCGGATAAGGTGAAAGAAGAGAGCGGGCGGAGCAATGCGGCGAAGGATTCAAAACTAAGATGGCACCCCGGCAAGCACATTTCTTGCATATCCTCAGGCGCACTGGGCGCGGATGGCTGCTGTCCGTGCTGTTGCTCGGCGCAATGGCGCATCCCGTTCCGGCGCCCGCGGAGCGGCTGCCGAACAACGCCTGGCAACTGCTGGCCGTCGGCTACCCGGAAGACCGCGAAGTCGAGGTGCGCCTGGGAGGAGCGGAAAAAACCCTGATCGCCAAGGGACGCGGCAAAGTGCGGTGGAAGAATGGCACCTCCACGGTGGAGTTGCGGCTGGAGGATCTGTCCGGCCCGGAAGAAGTCGGTTGGACGGGCCGGCAGTACATTTTGTGGGCGGTGGACCATGAGAAGCGCATCGTGAACCTGGGGCGCGTGCCGCTCAACAGCCATGAAGCGAAGTGGCGCCTGCAAGTACCCTTCCGCATCTTTGGCCTGCTGGTGACGGCGGAAACCGATCCGCAGGCGGCCACTCCCAGCGTCCATGTTGCTCTGGAGAGCCTTCTGCCCACCAACCCCACCCTGGTCGTGCCGGCCTTTCGCGTCCCGCTCGCCCTGGCGCCTTGAGGCGGCCTCGCGCTGTTGTTCCGATCAGCCTGTCCGCGCCTCGGCTCCCCAACCTGCCTTCCGAAAAACCACCTTCCACTCCTTCCTCCATTCTTCATTCAAGCCGATGCGGACGACTTCGATGTCGGGAACGAAGTAGCGGAGCAGGACATCGCAGGCAGGATGAAATTGCAGGGCCGGGCTGACGAGCAGCAGCAAGGGGGGCTCGGCACGGAGGACGCGGCCCCGGAAATAGCCCTCCCGCTGGAGATCCCCCCGCTGGTGATGCCAGCGCACCCGCATCCAGTAATCCAGCGCCTGCAACGGCAACTGCAAGTCTTCCGCGGCTTTCAACTCAATCACCGCCAGCCGTCCCGCCGCGTTCACGGCCAGCAGGTCCAGCAGGCCGCGGGAAGCCCCGGCAACGGCAGGAACCTGCTCATAGACAGCGTCCGATTGCAGAGCCGGATCGAGACGGTCCAGTTGGCCCGCAAGGATGCTTTGCATCCACCGTTCCGGCTGCGCGCGGTAGAACGGATGCGACAGATCCACGGCATGCGGGGTTCGAAAGGCCGCGAGCCGGCGCACCAGATGCTGCAATTCCGGCGCATTCTGAGGCGTGAGAAGGGTTTCGGCGCGCCCCAATCCGAACACAATGCCCTGGGAACTCTGGCGGGCGAAAACCAATCCGTGCAGCGACCAGCGCCGGGTTCCGTCGTTTCCGCACTGCACCTGGACCTGGGGGCTGGTTGCGGCGATTGCTGCCGCCAAGGCTGCCAGTGAAGACGGCAACTCGGCAGGCGCCGACAACCGGGTCAGGCGGGTCTTCAGATTTCCGAAATCGGCCACATCTCTTGGCAGCACTTCTTCGCTGCTCCCTTGGCCCGTCTCATAGAGCTCCCATTTGCCAGCCTTGGGATGCAGCCACGCCAGCCGGTTGCGCGTGGTTTCGGAAGTGCCGCGCGGCAGAAACAGTTTCAACCCTTCGAAGGTTTGGGACGGGTGGCGCTGCCGCAGCCAGTCCAGCCACAGCAGTCCATAGGCGAGCGAATCATCCGAGGCGCTGCCGTCGTCCGTTGCGGAGCTTCCCAGAATCGCCCAGGCCCGGTTGCCGCGGGCCATCCAGCCCCTGGCATAGCGGCCGGACAAGGAGCGCGCCAGGTCCGGCTCCGTCGTGAGCTCCTGCAACTTCCAGAGCGGGAACAACTGGTGAAGCCAGCGCGCCAAACGGCGCAGGTATTGTGTCCGCAGGGAGCGCCGCTCGAGATGATCCGCCGGGGCGCGCGAGTTCGCCACCACCAGCCTTCCTGGAGGCCCTTTGCCAAATCGCTGGTAGCGCAACTCCAAGCGGCCCGGATGGGAAGCGCGGACGGCCGTGATCTGCCGCACCAAGTTGGTGCTTTCGTTCCAGATATGCCACAGCAGCCTGCCGTGCGCAGTGGTCAGCGAGTAGCTGCTCGTGGAAAGGTCCACCACGTCGCGGCCGGGTTCGGTCAGCACCGGCCGGGGCTGTTCCAGGAGAAATAACTCGATGCGTTCTTTCATTTCTTCCAGGGAGTGTGCCCGTTTCATGTCCGGGAATTATATCCCGCTGTCGTGCGGAGGCGCGGGAATCCGCGCCAGTTGCCGGCGTCCGGTACGGTGGCAACTCTTGGCGCGCCCGGCGAGTCCAATCTTCTGCCATCGCTATGGGATATAATTTTCTGTAAGATGCTGGCACGATTCCTTCGCCGCTGTCCCGGAATCCTGGGGGGCCTGCTCTCTCTCGCCATGGCGGGGCCGGCCCAGCCTCTCTCCCCACCTGCCGCGACGGATGCCGAGGACCCCCTTCGGCAAAGT
>DATMAF010000357.1:0-4832 GCA_035560315.1 Terriglobia bacterium
GCGGGTTCTTCCGGGTCATTGGGCAGAGAAGCAGGCACGGACGAATTGTCTCACGAAGCGCTTCGCCGGGCGGAGGAAACCCCGGGGAATGGTTGTTGAGCGAACCGCCGCGGCGGGCAGGGAAGAGACTTCACCGCATCAGACAAAGGAAACCCCGATGCCGCGCTTGGATTGATTGGCGACCTTGACATCCTGGTTGCGCGTAACGCGGCTCTCCACGATCTGGCTGGAGCGAACCTTGCTCCCGTCGGTGACCAGAATCTCCACCTGCAACGGCTGGTTGGGGTCCGGCTCATTGTCCAGCAGGAAGAAAGCGCCGCGCACCGAAAGGTTTTCAAGCGTGGTGTCTTCCTCGAAGGAGGTGCCGTCGGGGCGGGTGCCCCGGATCCGCAATGGCACGCGGAACGATTGGCGGCTCCCCAGCCGCCGCTCGCTTTGTTCCTGCGGCTGGTGATGCTGGCCCAGCGCCAGATCGATCTCCAAACCCTCCCAGGCGCCAAGGACGTTGGGGAAAAACTTGCGCGCTTCCTCCACAATCGAGTCAATGAACACGTCATTGTGGTCGGGATCGTGGTGAAACAGGATCAACTGCCGGACCCCCACTTCTTCGGCGATATTGACGCCCTCGCGCCAGGTGGAGTGCCCCCAGCCCCGCTTGAAATTGGAATACTCGTAGGGGGTGTACTGGGCGTCGTAAATAAGCACATCGGCGTTCCGGGCCAGCTCGCGGACATTGCGGTCGTGCTCGCGCGAGCCGGGTTCGTTGTCGGTGGCGTAGACCAGCACGTTGCCATCGCATTCCACCCGGTAGCCGAGGCAGCCCTGCGGATGATTGAGCGGGATGCTCCGGATGACGGCGTCATCCAGTTGCAGCGGGTCCTTTCCCATCTGGTGAAAATGGCGGCGGGCTTGCATGATGCTCATGTTCACCGGGAAATAAGGATCTGACATCTGTCCTTCCAGCGCCTCCTGCACCGTTCCCAGCCGGGAGTGAAAGGAATGAAAATGGAAATGGTTCTCAGGGTTATACAGCGGTTCGAAGAACGGGAAGCCCTGAATGTGATCCCAATGGAAGTGGGTCAGCAGGATGTTGCCTTCAATGCTCTTGTGGCCGAATTCCGCCAGCAGTTGCTTGCCCAGCAGCCGGAGGCCGCTGCCGCCGTCAAAGATCAGAATCCTTCCTTTGCTGGTGCGGACTTCCAGGCAGGGGGTGTTGCCGCCGTATCGTAAATTTTCGAGGGCCGGAGTGGGGATGGATCCTCGCACCCCCCAGAATCGCACTTTCATCCTTGCTCATCCCTGCCGGGGAGTGGCCACCACACCGCCGGATCAAGCAGCCGTTTTCGGACGTGAGGAGACTCCAGGCATCTTGTTTGCCGCGGTCGTAGAGCAAGTTACCATACTCCCGAAGGGGGTGCCAAGAGGTCTGGAGGTGGGCGGTGCCTTTCGTGGAAATCGGGAAGCGCCGTCGGGAGCGGGTGTCCTTGCGGCGCAGCGGGGCAGGGTCGCGCCTTCCAAGCCAAGACACTGCCGGGTGCAGAAATTCCACTGACGCCTGTTGCAGCGCCGGCGGCCTGCGGTCCAGCCCGGTCGGCGGTTCCCAGGCCGGCGACCCCGTTCTCAGCGGGGGAATTTGTGGTAGGCTGGGAGCAAGCAGCCAGGCGGAGGGCGTTGTGCGATCAATTGCCGAACTGGTCGAGCATCAGCAAGTTCGCTGGGTCCGCAAAGAAGACTCGGTGCTGGAGACCGCGCAGCGGATGGCGGAGTGGAAGGTGGGAGCCGTGATGGTTCTGGACGGCGAACGGCTGGTGGGGATTTTCTCCGAGCGCGACCTGATGACACGGGTCGTGTGCAAGGGCTTGTCCCCGGCGGACACCCCGGTGGGGAAGGTCATGACCCCCAATCCGGTTGTCGTGGACACCCACAGCACCGTGGAACAATGCTTGCGCATCATGAACCAAGCCAAGTGCCGGCACTTGCCCGTGGTTCATGATGGCCGTCTCGTGGGAATCCTTTCCATTCGGGACCTGCTGCAATCCGACATTCGCCAGAAAGACGACGAGATCGAGATGATGCGGGCCTTTATCCATTACGTTCCCCCCTCCACTCCCACCGGTTCCGGCCGCTGATCTATGACTTCTGGAATTAGCCCCGCCCCCGGAGGCAACGACAGCCGATGAGCGAAACGGAGACGCACCTCATCATTTTCGCCCACGGCTCCAAGGTGCCGGAGGCGAACGCGACAATCGGCCGGCTGGCGAGCGAGGTCTCCCGCGAAGCGGGATTGCCGGCTACGGCCGCATTCCTGGATGTGGCCTCCCCGGACCTCCAGACGGCGGTGGCGGCGGCGGTGCATGCGGGGGCCCGGCGGATCTTGATTGTTCCCTGTTTCCTTGTGTTCGGCGTCCACGTGCGGGAGGATCTGCCCCGCTTGGTGCAACAACTGGAGCGGGAGCACCCTGGCGTGGAGATGCTGGTCAGCTCCCCGCTGGACGGACACCCCGGCCTGCCGCAGCTTCTGGCGAGCCGCGTGCGCGAGGCGCTTTCGGAAGCAGTGGCCGGCATCAGGGGCAGGGAAACAGGATAAGATCATTCCGATGGCCCGAGCAATCTCCACCTATTTCTATCAGCACAGCCGCCTGGGAGTGCCACTGCTCGATCACATCCGCCGCGCCGGCTTTGGCGCAGTGGAGATTTATTGCACCCCGCATCATTTCGATTACACCAATTCCAGCCATGTCCGCGAGGTGGCGGGGTGGTTTTCCGACAACGCCGTCAGACTTCATTCCCTGCACGCCCCCACCTACCGGGGAAAAGCGGGCGAATCGCCGCATTCGGTCATCTCCCTTGCCTTTCTCGATAAACAGCGCCGCCAGGAGGCGATGGATGAGATCAAAAGGGTCCTGGATGTGGCCGAGCGCGTGCCCTTTCAGTTTCTGGTTGCCCACCTTGGCATTCCGGGCGAGGAATTCGATCTGCGCAAGTTCGACGCCGCCCTCACCAGCCTGGAGCACCTGCGGCTGTTTGCCAGCCAGCGGGGCGTGGAAGTCATTATTGAGAACATCCTGAATGATCTGTCCACGCCGCAGCGACTGGCGCAGTTCGTGGAGCACACGCACATGCGCAGCCTGCGGTTCTGTTTTGACAGCGGCCACGCCCACCTGGACGGGGGTGTGGAAGGCGCGCTGCAACTGCTGGAAGGCCGCATCGCCAGCACCCATCTGCATGACAACGGCGGGGCCCGCGACGAGCACCTTTTGCCCGGCGAGGGGCAGGTGTCGTGGGACAAGCTGATCCCGGCGTTGCGCCGGCAGGGAAGCGCCGTCTGCCTGGTGCTGGAGGTCCGCGGCAGCGAGTCGAATCCCCTCAACCTGGAGAAAGCGGCCATGGCTGCCGACCGCCTGGCGGCTCTGCTGGAGGAATCCGCGGCATGACCGCACCGGCAACCCCTTCCAGTTCCTCCGAGCAGCCGCCCGTGGTCTCGATTGAGCGGATCGGGTCGGCGGCCGGAAAGACCGTTTCGGTCCGCGGCTGGCTTTACAACCTGCGCGAGTCCGGCAAGCTCCTGTTCCCGATCATCCGCGACGGCACCGGCTTGCTCCAGTGTGTTCTTTTTCAGAAATCGGTTTCCCCGGAGGTGTTCGCCGCCGCCAAGTCCCTGACGCAGGAATCTTCCCTGATCGTCACCGGCAGCGTTCGCGCCGACCCGCGCGCTCCCGGCGGCTTTGAGATGGAGGTGGCACACCTGAAGGTCTTGCAGCGCGTCCCGCCGGAGGACCCCTACCCCATCACCCCCAAGGAACACGGCATCGAGTTCCTGATGGATCATCGCCATCTCTGGCTGCGCTCGCAGCGCCAGACGGCCATCCTGCGCATCCGGCACGAAATCTCGAAGGCCTGCCGGGAATGCCTGGAGCAGGAAGGCTACCTCGAGGTCTCCGCCCCGATCCTCACGCCGGCGGCCTGTGAGGGCACCACGTCCCTGTTTGAGACGCAGTATTTCGATGAAAAGGCCTATCTGACGCAATCCGGCCAGCTCTATAGCGAAGCGGCCGCGGCGGCGCTGGGAAAGGTCTATTGTTTCGGCCCGACCTTCCGCGCTGAGAAATCGAAGACCCGCCGCCACCTGACCGAGTTCTGGATGGTGGAGCCGGAAGCCGCCTTCGCCACCCTCGAGGACATCATGGCGCTGGCGGAAACATTCCTCACCTTTATCGTCCGCCGCGTGCTGGAAAACCGCCGCCGGGAGTTGCAGGTTCTGGAGCGCGACATTGCCAAGCTGGAGCAGGTCGCCCCGCCCTTCCCGCGCATCACCTACGACGAGGCCGTCCGGATCCTCCAGCGCAAGGGCAGCACGATCCAGTGGGGAACGGACTTCGGCGGCACGGACGAAACGCTGATCGGCGAAGAGTTCTCAAAGCCGGTGATGGTGCATCGCTTTCCGGCGGCGATCAAGGCCTTCTACATGGATCCGGACCCGGAGCGCCCGGAGCTGGCCCTCGGCGTGGACGTGCTGGCTCCGGAAGGCTATGGCGAGATCATCGGCGGCGGGCAGCGCATCTCCGACCTCGAACTGCTGCGGCGGCGCATCCAGGAGCACAACCTGCCGGAGGATGTTTTTGGCTGGTATGTGGACCTGCGCAAATATGGGACGGTCCCGCACGCGGGCTTCGGCATGGGCCTGGAGCGCGCCGTGGCGTGGATCTGCGGCCTGGAGCACGTCCGCGAGACCATCGCGTTCCCGCGCATGTTATATCGCCTTCGCCCGTAATGTTCAGGCCCTCTGAACCGATGATATTCTAAGGACATGGCTACGACTGCGCTGGCTTCCG
>DATMAF010000358.1:0-3845 GCA_035560315.1 Terriglobia bacterium
GCCGGGCGGGAAGACCTCTTTTACATCATGGGCCATCTCCAGAGCCGACAGCGGCGTCTGTTCGGCCGGCTTCAGCACCAGCGTGTTGCCCGCCACCAGCGGCGCCGCAATGCGGGCCGCAAACAGGAGGGGATGATTGAACGGCGTGATGCGTCCCACCACCCCGAACGGCTCGCGAACCGTAACGTTCAGGGTCTGCGCGCTGGCGGGAATCGTCTCGCCCTTGAGTTCCGGCGCCAGGCCCGCGTACCAGTCCAGAAGCGACGCCGCCGAGGCAACGTCGTTGCGCATGGCCCGCCGCGGGCTGCCCAGGTCCAGCGCGTCCAGCAGGGCGTAGGTCTCCGCCCGCGCCCGCAGCCGCTCCGCGAAACGGCGGCAGTAGGCGGCTCGTTCCGCCGGCGTCAGGCGCTTCCAGGAAGCGAATGCCGCTTGGGCCGCTTCGACGGCATTCTGCACGTCGACGGCGTCGCACGCCGGAACGTCCGCCAGCTTTTCCTGCGTCGCGGGATTAATCGTTGGGAAGGTTCGGCCGGAAGAGGCCGGCGTCAGTGCGCCGCCGATCAGGCAGCGGAATTCGCCGGCGGAAAGCAACTGCGGTACTGTTTCAAGTGATGGTGAGGCTTGCGGCATCCGGGACCCGCTGTGGCAGTGCACTGAAGTCGCCCCCCGCCAACACAACAAAAGGCCGCAGGCGGAAGAAAGAAAGCGTCAAATCGTCAGCCGAACGGTGCCGTCGGCGGCGACCTCCACATCGTACACCTTGACGCGGTAGCGGGGGTTCCACAGGCACTCCCCCGTGCGCAGGTCGTATTCCCAGCCGTGCCACGGGCAAGCCACCACGGCCTGCTTCTCTTTGACGTACTCGCGAATCTCCCGCGACGGGGTCACTTCGGCCTCGATGCGATCGAAGACGTCGCCTTGGCATAACGGTCCGCTTTGATCCGGACAAACATTGCGCAGGGCGCGCAGACGGCCCCCCACGTTGTAAATGCCGTATTCCCGGCCGTCGAGCGTCACCATCACCTTGCCGCCCGGCGGCAGGCCCTTGGCTTGCGGAAGATCGTACGTCGGCATCCTTCGGTCTCTCCCTTAAACCCGCGCTTCGGCCAGCGGAGCGGCGGGCTGCGGCGGGGGCAATGCTCCCTTGCCCGCGAACCGCAGGACGCTGCGGGCGTTGCCTCCCAGAATCCGGTCCTTGCCGGCCTCGCTCAAAAAGCTCATTCGCTCGATGACCATGGGAGCGTCGAAGTCCGAGTGCGGCCAGTCGGTGGCGAACAGCAGCGTGCGCTCGGCGTCGATCATCTCAAAGACGTACTTCAGATATTTTTCGTTGGGCACGCGCTCCAGCGGCTGGGTGCCGTAGTAGAACGACTTCATGTATTCGCTGGGCGGCTTCTTCAGCCAGGGCACTTCGGGGCGGCGCATGGAGTATTCGGAATCGAGCCGGAACATCATCTGCGGAATCCAGAAAACGCCGGCCTCCTGAAAGACCAGCTTCAGCTCCGGGAAGCGCTCCGGCACGCCCTGAAAAATGATGCTGGTCATCTGTCGCATGTTGTTAAAGACGAACGCGATGTGGTTCTCGACATAACTTTGCAGCCCGTAGCCGGATTCGTGCCCTTCGGGGCCGCCGTAGCCGCTGTGCAGCACCAGCGGCAGATGGTTGCGCACGCAGGCTTCGTAGATCGGATCGTAGTAGCTGTCGCCAAAGGGCAGGAAGGGAGCATCCGTCATCATGCCGACGCCGCAGACCCCTTCGTGGGAAGCGTGGCGATCGATCAGGGTGGCGGCATCGGACGGGCTCTGGTTGCAGGCCACGATGAGTGTGTAAATGCCCTGCGCCGGATCCACCGTCTCGGCCAGCATGTGCTCGATGAAGCCATGGCAGAGCGCCACCGCGCGGCGCTTGTCGGAAATCTCGGCAATGCCCAGCAGCAGGCCCGGCAGCAGCACCGAGACGTCCGTCCCGAGATATTTCATAATCTCGAGCACCCCGTCGCGGCAATCCGTCACCGGCAGGCCCAGGTCTTTGCGCTTCATGCGCCCGCCGACCAGCACGTCGTGGGTGCGCGAAGCCGCCGCGATGGGCGCGTAATACAATCCGCTCCACCGCTCCAGCCGGGTCCGCCAAGGCTCGTCCAGAAATTTTCCGAACAAGCGGGGGTTCTCGTAGTAGTGCGCGTCCGTGTCCACCACCAGCCGGGAACTCTGCGCCGTGCTGGGCCCCGAACCGTTGTCTTCCGGCATGGTCCTCCCCCTCGTATAATGCGAATTATGCCGAACGGCCTGCTAAAAATACAACAGGAAGTCATCGCCTGCCAGCGCTGCCCGCGATTGGTGCGCTACCGCCAGGAAGTGGCGCAGGCCAAGCGCCGCGCCTATCGGGATTGGGAGTATTGGGGCAAACCCGTGCCTGGATTCGGCGACCCCCGCGCCCGCCTGCTGATTATCGGCCTGGCGCCGGCGGCCCATGGCGGCAATCGGACGGGCCGCCTTTTCACGGGCGACAGTTCCGGCGACCTCCTCTTCCAAACGCTCTATGAAACCGGCTTTGCCAGCCAGCCGCATTCGGTTTCCCGCGACGACGGAATGCGATTGCAGGACGCCTATCTCACCGCCACGGTGCGCTGCGCGCCGCCGGAGAACAAACCGCTGCCGGAGGAGTTGCGCAATTGCCGCCACTATCTGGAGCGGGAAATGCAACTGCTCAAGAACCTGCGAGCCGTGGTCGCGCTGGGAAAGATCGCCTTCGACACCTACCTGACTATTCTGCAAAGCGGGGAACGGATCGCCACCCGCTCCCGCTACCGCTTCGCCCACGCGGCCACCTATAAACTCCCCGCCCCGCTGCCCGCTTTGATCGCCTCCTACCACCCCAGTCGCCAGAACACCCAGACCGGAAAGCTCACCCCGGCGATGTTCCGAGCAGTATTCCTGAAAGCCCGGAAATATCTGCAGGAGAACTGAACATTAAATCTTTATTTGATTGAGCTGCTGTAAGTTAGCAGGCAACCAGCTCCCGCATGGCTTGTTCCAGATCCGAGGCCTGGGGCAATATCTCCCGCTCCAGGGCCGGGTGATAGGCAACATAGGTGTCCTCGCCGCCCACCCGTTTCACAGGGGCGTCCAACTCGTGGAAAAGTTCTTCGGCAATCCGTGCGGCGATTTCCGCGCCATAGCCAAAGGAGAGACAGTCTTCGTGCGCCACGACCACGCGGCTGGTCTTGCGGACGGACTGGGCGATCGTCTCCCAGTCGAAAGGACTCAGCGAACGCAGGTCAATCAGCTCGGCGCTGACGCCTTCCTCCGCCAGCTTTTCAGCGGCCTGCAAGGCTTTCTGCACCACTGCGCCGTAGGTGACCACCGTCAGGTCCTTGCCGTCGCGGACAACGCTGGCTTTGCCAAACGGCACCATGTAGTCCGGACCCGGGTAGGGGCTGCGGTTGTACGGCTGGCGGTAGAGGTGTTTGTGCTCCAGAAACAGGACCGGGTCGTCGCAGCGGATGGCGGTCCGCAGCAGGCCGTTGGCGTCCAGCGCCGTCGACGGCATGACCACCCGCAAACCCGGGATGTGCGTGAAGATCGATTCCCCGCTTTGGCTGTGATAGATCGAGCCTCCGCCCAGATAGCCGCCAATGGGCACGCGAATCACCACCGGGCAGGAAAAATTGCCGATGGAACGCCAGCGCAGCACCGCCAGCTCATCGCGAATCTGCATCATCGCCGGCCAAATGTAGTCAAAGAACTGGATTTCCACCACCGGCTTTAATCCCCGCACCGCCATGCCAAAGGCCCGCCCCACAATGCTGGCCTCCGCGATGGGCGCGTTGAACACCCGCTGGCTG
>DATMAF010000359.1:0-7375 GCA_035560315.1 Terriglobia bacterium
CAGGCGAGCACACCCCGCGCCGGTCGCGGCCGGGGCCCTGCGAGCGGCCGGTCTGCTCGATGGGGATGATGTTGGCCGGATCCTCCCTCACACACAGCGGATGGGGTCGCGCGGCCCGACTGGCCCCCGCAGGGCATTCGCTCAATATCCCGCTGCGCCCCCGCCCATCCAGCGGGCCCGCAGCCCGGACCGGTCCACTTGCGACCCGCGCAGATAAACGGCGCTGATGCGCCGCGTGTTGGTGATGTCCTCGAGCGGGTTCGCGTCCAGCACGATAAAATCCGCGCTCTTGCCCCCGGCGATCGTTCCGACATCAGGGAGCTGCAACAGTTCAGCCGAATTGCGCGTGGCAGCCGTGAGGACCTGGGCGGGCGTCATTCCCGCCGCCACCATGTCGGCCATTTCCACATGCGCCGCCCAGGGAACGCTGCCGTCGGTGCCAAAGGCGATCTTGACTCCCGCCGCGTTAAGCTTGGCCAGATTCCGGGCCTGGATGCCGAATGTTTTTTGCGCCTCCGGCCGGTCGGTGCTGGCCTCCTGAAGCTTTTGAAGTTCCGCGGCGGGGATGGAATCGGCCAGCCAACTGAAATCCGCCGCTACGCCCCGGTCGGGGAGGTTCGGCGCCAGAATCACATTGGGACGCTCCCGGAACAACTGCACGACCTCGTCGTCGATGTCCCGGTCCCGGATGCCGTGGGCAAAGGCGTCGATGCCGGCCCGCAGAAGCCCCTTGGCGTCCGCAAGCGTAAAGATGTGGGCCGTCACGCGCAAGCCGTGTTTGTGGGCTTCCTCGATGATGGCGCCATACATCGCGGGGGTCAGCTTCTCATACTGGCCGTTGCGGTCATCCACCCAGATCTTGACCAGGTCGACTTTCTTTTGCGCCAGTTCCTGGATGGCCTTGCGTCCTTCCTCCTCGCTCTGAATCCAGTAGGGGGCCTCCGAACGACCCGGCTCCGGCCGCGTAATCCCGCGCCCGGCGGTGCGGAGCCGGGCGGCGTTGGGGATGATTTCTTCGCGCACCTGAAAGGCCAGATCGCCCGTGTCCTGGCCCAGGCTCATGGCGACTCCCACGCCGTAATAGGCTAGGCGCTGCAACTGGTCCACCAGTTCTTCCCGTGTCTGCGCCAGGTGCTTGTGAGTGTCGATGATCGCCGGCATGACCGTCTTGCCGGCCAGGCTCACCCGCGACGCCCCCGCCGGAACACGGATCTGCCCGGCCGGGCCCACGGCGGTGAACCGGCCGTTCTCCACGAGGAAAGCGGCGTTTTCCAACGGCTCGCTGCCATCGCCAGTAATCAGCCGCGCTCCCTCGAAAACGGTCGCGGACGAGGGCTCCGCCGGCGGCGAGGAACATGCCGTTGACAACAGGAAAACGACGGCCAGACTCGCCAGGGACATTTCTCCGAACACATGCCAAGTGACGCGGGGCATGGCATCCTCCCGATGGTAATGGAAACCGCCTGCTGGCAGAAAGACTATACTCCCGATTCTTTCGCTTGCAACCGCAATTTTTCGCATGAGACAATCGCAGGCAGTGCTCGAAAAACGTTTTCCTTTTGGGAGGGACGGGATGAAGAAGGCGTGTGCCTGCCGGCTGATGTGGGGGATGGTCTTGCTGGCGTTGCTGTGCCGTCCGGCGGGAGCGCAGCAGGCCGCTCCGGGGCCGGCGGAGCAGCCGGGACAAACCGGGAGCCAGCCGTCCGCGCCGGAAGGCGAAGCCGGGGTCATCAGCGAATCCCAACTGGTGGGACTGCCGCTCAACGGCCGCAGCTACAGTCAACTGGCCACCCTCGAAGGCGGAGTCAGCGATCCCTTTGGCGGCGGCAAGCAGGGCGGCGGCAGCGGGGGACTCACCGTTTCGGGAGGCCGCGGCGAGTGGAACAGCTTCCTGCTGGATGGCACCGACATTAACGGCGCCAACAACCAGGTTCCGCGCAGCGCCGCCGGGGGCCAACTGGGGGCAGACACCACCGCGCAGGTGCAAGTGTTCTCCACCAACTACGCCGCGCAGTACGGGCGCGCCGCCGGCGGCGTGCTGAACGCCATCAGCCGTTCGGGAAGCAACAACTGGCACGGCACCTTTTTCGAGTTCCTGCGCAACAGCAAGCTCGACGCCAGAAACTTCTTCGATAGCGGGGACAATCCGCCGCCCTTCAAGCGCAACCAGTTCGGCGGCACTGTTTCCGGGCCGATCCGAAGGGACCGCCTGTTTTTCATGAGCGGGTTTGAAATCTTGAAGAACCGGCTGACGGAGACCTATGTCAGCATTGTGCCGGACAGCGAGGCGCGGCAGGGGCTGCTCTTTCCCGTCGATCCGCGCGTGCGCCCGTATCTGAATCTGTTTCCGTCGCCCGATGTGCCGCTGGGCGGCGGCTTTGCGGAAAACCGCACCGCTGTGTCGCTGCCGGCCGACGAGTATTTTTTCGTCGGACGCATCGACCAGCAGGTGGGCGATTCCGACGCCTGGTTCCTCCGCTACACCTTTGACGATGCCGCGACGCGCGTGGTGGAGGAAGGTTCCCCGACCTTTCCCACCCGCAGCGAAAGCCGCCAGCAATACCTCACCTTCGCCCATACACATTTCTTTTCGCCGCGCCTGTTGAACAGCCTGCGGTTGGGTTATACGCGCCCCGTGGTGCGCACCGAGAGCGAAGCCTTGTCGCCGGTGGCGGAATCTCTCTTCTTCGTGCCCGGAGCACCGCAGTTCGGCCGCCTGAACGTGCCCGGCATCACGCCGTTCGGGCCCGACCCGCTGCTGCCCTCCTCCAAGGTCATGAACACCTACCAGGTTTCCGAGGACGTTCTGTGGAATCGCGGGCGGCACAGTTTCCGCGCCGGTATGCAGTTGATCCGCTTTCAGTGGAACGTCTTTGACAACGCTTCCGCCAGCGGGGAGTGGACCTTCAGCGGGATGGAGGATTTTCTGACCCTGGAGCAGGACAAGTTTCTGGCCGGCCAGACGGCGGGCACTACCGATCTGCGCGTGGCGCTGCCGGGTTCGAGCGCCGACCGCGCCTTCCGCCAGACGCTGCTGGGGCTCTATTTGCAGGATGCCTACCGCCTGCGCTCGAACTTCACCATGAACCTGGGCCTGCGCTACGAGTTTACTTCCATCATCAGCGACACCCGCGGCCGGACCGTTTTTCTCAACGATGAGTTCCGGGATACCCAGCCCCAGGTGGGTCCGCTGATGCGCAAGAATCCCTCGGTGCGCAACTTCGCGCCGCGCATCGGCCTGAGCTGGTCTCCGGACCGGGCGGCCAAGACCCTGCTGAGCGCCGGCTTCGGCATCTATTTTGACCAGATTTCTGAATACATGGTGGATGGCAAGCGCAACACGCCACCGTTCGTCACCCTGGTAGCGCGAACCAATTTTGTGCCCTACAGCGTCTTCCCGAACGCGGTCGCGGCCGGCTCCGGCGCGGCGGCCTCGCGGCAGGTCCGCATCTTTGAATATCCGAATCCCAAAACCCCCACCGTTTACCGCTATCACCTGAGCCTGCAACAGGAAATTGCGGCCGGGCTGTCGGCCCGCGCTTCTTATGTGGGGGCGCGGGGAAACCATCTGGTGCGCCGCTACGAATCCAACCTGTTTTCCTTCCCGGTAACTCGCCCCGACGGCCGGTTGTTCCTACCGCCGAACCAGGGACCGCTGAATCCCAACTTCAGCAGCATTGACCGTAGCGGGACGGATACGCAATCGTTCTACAACTCCCTGCTGCTGTCGGTGAGCCGCAGCCCCTGGAAGGGGCTTTCGGTCGACGCCAGCTATACGCTGGCCAAGGCCATTGACGAAGGCTCCTCAGCCGGCAACTTCACGCGGCACTACGGGCTCAACCGGAAGCTGGACCGCGCCCTGGCTTTCTTCCACGTCACCCACCGCTTTGTCCTGAACTACTTTTACAACCTGCCGTTCGGCCGCGGCCAGCGGTGGGGTTCCTCCGGATGGATTGCTCACCTGCTCGGCAACTGGCGGGTGGGCGGCATCTTCAATCTGCGCACCGGCCTGGCGGTTGACCCCTTTTACCGGATTCCCGAGCCGGGGTTCATCTTCGTGTCGGGCCGGCCGGACTTGGCTCCGGGGCGCAGCAACAATCCGGTGGAAGGCGTCACCACCTGCCAGATTGCCGACCGGCCGGCGGGAGAAAAGCTGGGGACGCGCGACCGCTACTTCGACCCCTGCGCCTTCGTCCCGCCCGAACCGGGGACCATCGGCAACGCCGGGCGCAATACCATCATCGGCCCCAAGGTGTCCACCCTGGATCTCTCGCTTCAGAAGGATTTCGCCATCGATTCCGAGCGCAGCCTGCAACTGCGGGTGGAGTTCTTCAATCTGCCGAACCACACCAACTTTTCCGAGCCGGGCGATGACGCTGCCACGATCTTCGCGGATTCGCAGGGCCATTACAACGCCGGCGCAGGGCAGCTCAGCTCCACGGCGACCAACTCGCGCCAGATTCAATTCGCGCTGCGCTTTTCGTTCTGAAGCCGCCGCCCCGTCCTCAGGCCATCCGTGCCTTCCGGAATTCGGAACGGGCAGATGGCAGGAGCTGCAAGTGCGCCTCCGCCTTTGCAAAAACCGGCGCCCAGCCGTCCGTCGCGGCAGTGCGGGCCAGGACTTGGCGTTGTTGCCGGGTATGGAAGGCGGCGGGGAATGCTCAGTTCGCCGCCGAGCCTTCGAGGGCGCGGGCCGTCCGTTCCATCTGCCCCGCCTTGAACCGCCGCGCGCAGGGCGTTCCATCTTCGCTGCCGGTTCGTGCTAGGATCGATGGTAGGAAAGCGCGTGTCGAATTCAGGAAATCCCTCCAGCCTGGAGGCAGACTTTCTCATCATTGGCAGCGGCGTGGCCGGGCTATATGCCGCCCTGATCGCTGCGCCTCATGGCCAGGTGCTGCTCGTCACCAAGGCGTCGTTCCAGAAGAGCAATTCCTTTGAAGCCCAAGGAGGCATCGCGGCGGCGGTGGCGGCGGATGATTCCCCCTCGCTGCACATGGAAGACACCATCCGCGCCGGGCGGGGACTTTGTAATCGTCCCGCCGTGGAGATCCTGACCCGGGAGGCCCCGCGCGTCATCGAGCATCTGGCGGCTCTGGGTGTGGCCTTTGACCGGGACGCGGGCGGGGCCTGGGAATTGGGGCAGGAAGGCGGCCACAGCCGCCGGCGAATCCTGCATGCGGCGGGCAGCGCCACAGGACAATCCATTGTCGCAGCGCTCAGCGACCGGGTCCGGGAAAACCCCCATGTCCGCCTGCTGGAGCACACCGCCGCCGTGGAGCTGCTCGCCGCCCAAGGCCGCTGTTGCGGGGCCTGGGCGTACCACCGGAACAGCGAACAGTTCCTGCTGCTTTCCGCCGGGGCCACTATCCTTGCCACCGGCGGCGCGGCGGCCTTGTATCAGCGCACCACCAATCCTGCCTCGGCCACCGGCGAGGGCATCGCCCTGGCCTATCGTGCCGGAGCGGAGGTGGCCGACCTGGAGTTCATGCAGTTTCATCCCACGGCCCTGTGCCTGGAGGGAAAGAGCAGCTTCCTGCTGAGCGAAGCGCTGCGCGGGGAAGGGGCCGTTCTGCGGGATTCCGAAGGGCGCCGGTTCCTGCCGGAGTATCACGAACTGGCGGAACTGGCGCCGCGGGACGTGGTTGCCGCCGCCATCCACGCGGAACTGCAGCGCAGCGGCGCGCGGTGCGTTTACCTGGATGCCCGGAGCCTGGGGGCCGAATTCCTGCGGCGGCGCTTCTCCAATATCTATGAGGCCTGCCTGGCGCAGGGCCTCGACATGGCGCGCCAGCCGATCCCGGTGGCGCCCGCCGCGCACTACACCATTGGAGGAGTGCGAACCGGCCTGGATGGCAAGACCAGTGTGCCCGGTTTGTGGGCTTGCGGGGAAACCGCCTGCACTGGTGTTCACGGCGCCAACCGCCTGGCCAGCAACTCGCTGCTGGAATGTTTCGTGTTTGCCCGCCGGGCGGCGGAGTCTGCGGCACGGGAAGGCGGCGCAGCAGGACGTGCTCCGCTCGCCGCCGCGGCGCGCTGGTCGCCGCAGCCGTGCGCCAGGGAGGAATGGGAGCCCTTCGCGCGATTGCTGACGCAGCAGGTCGGCCTGGTGCGGGAGAGCGAGGGATTGCGGCAAGCCCTGAAGGAATTCTGCGCGCAGTCGCCCGATCCAGGGGCGGCCTGCGAACGGAGCGACCGGCTGCTGCTGGCGCGCCTGATGGCACAGGCCGCGCTGCTGCGGGAGGAGAGCCGCGGCGCTCATCGCCGCCGGGATTTCCCCAATCCGGAGCCGCGCTGGCAAACGCACATTGTGTTTCAGAAAGGACGGGAACCGGCGTTGGTATGCAGTTGAATCCCGAGCAAGTCGCCGCCATCGTGCGGCGCGCTTTGGAAGAGGATCTCGGCGCGGGAGACCTGACCACGGAAGCAATGTTCCCGGAGCCCCGGCCAGCCGCCGCCGCAATTTTTGCCAAGCAGCGGGGGATCGTGGCCGGCTTGCCGGTGGCCGCAATGACGTTTCACCAGCTGGATCCGGACATGTTCTGGCAAGCCAGCAAGGCGGAGGGCGCGGCAGTGTCCGCCGGCGAGAGGGTCGCGGAACTGAAGGGGAATCTCCAGGCGATCCTCAAGGGCGAACGCGTGGCGCTGAACTTTTTGCAGCGCATGAGCGGTATCGCCACGCGCACGCGGATGTTTGTGGAGGCGGTCCGGGGGTGCCGGGCGAAGATTCTGGACACGCGCAAGACCGCGCCGGGCTTGCGCTTGCTGGACAAATACGCCGTTCATGCCGGCGGCGGAACCAATCACCGCATGGGCCTCTATGACGGGGTGCTCGTCAAAGATAACCATCTGCGGGCGGCGGGCGGGGTCCGCGAAGCGATGCGCCTGCTGCGCCGCAAATTGCCGCCGGAGCAAATCGAGGTGGAAGTGTGCACCCGGGCCGAGATCGAGGAGGCGCTGGAGGCCGGAGCCGGCCGGCTGCTCCTGGACAACATGACGCTGGAAGAAATCCGCCAAGCCGTGGCGTTGATTGACCGCCGGGCCCTTATCGAGGTCTCCGGAGGAGTGAATCTCGACAACGTGCGCCCGATCGCCGCCACGGGCGTGGACTTTATCTCCATTGGCGCTTTGACGCATTCCGCCCCGGCGCTGGACTTCAGCCTGGAATTGACCGCATAATGGAATCAGCAATGGCTACCATCGCAGAACCCGTTGAAAGCATGGTCGCAGAACAGATCCTGCGGCTGAAGCAGGAAAAGAACGCCGTCCTGCTGGCCCACAACTATCAGTTGCCGGAAGTGCAGGAGCTTGCTGACTATGTGGGCGATTCGCTGGGGCTGTCCCAGGCCGCGGCCCGGACCGATTGCGAGCGCATCGT